>JAEXBC010000399.1 GCA_023457875.1 Bacillota bacterium
ACTATATGCTGTTTTAATTGCATTCTTTTTAAATATAGTTATGAGTCCTTTTGTAATTCCCTTATTACAAAAGTTAAAATTTGGCCAAAACGTGAGAGATGATGGACCCAATAGCCATTTAAAAAAATCAGGGACACCAACAATGGGAGGTATCATTATTCTTGCAAGTATTGTCCTTACTAGCTTGCTTTTTATTACGAATAACAAAGAGGTTCAAACGATTTTATTTGTTACGGTAAGCTTTGGTATAATAGGCTTTTTAGATGACTACATTAAGGTAATCAAAAAACGCTCTTTAGGACTGACCTTCATGCAAAAAATATTAGCACAGCTCATTGTTACAACAATTTTTGCTTATTTACTGAGTCGTTATTTAGGCGTTGGAACAAGCATCATTTTGCCTTTTACAGGAGGTAAAGAGTGGGATTTAGGTATGTTATATTGGCCATTTTTAGTGATTGGGGTACTGGGGCTAGTTAATGCAGTTAATCTAACGGATGGCCTTGATGGGTTGGCTTCTGGCGTAACGGTATTAGTAGCAACTTATTTTGCAGCGATTGCATGGGGCGTTCAAAGTAATGTAATGCCCATTACAGCAGCTGCGGTAGGTAGTTTACTGGGATTTTTGCTCTTTAATAGCTATCCGGCAAAGGTGTTTATGGGAGATACAGGTTCTCTTGCCTTAGGTGGCTTTGTTGTCTCTGTGGCTTTTGTTATGAAAATGCCTTTGTTTATTTTGATTGTGGGCGTTATTTATGTGATTGAAAATGTTTCTGTTATCTTACAGGTAGCTTACTATAAAAGAACGAAGAAGAGACTTTTTAGAATGGCCCCTATACATCATCATTTTGAATTAGGTGGTTGGCCAGAAACAAAGGTGGTAACTGTTTTTTCTGTTATAACAGCGATTATGTGCTTAATTGGTCTTATTGCACTATAAGGAGGAAGAGTAAGTGGAGATTGTAGGAAAATCTGTTTTAGTAATAGGTAACGCAAGAAGTGGAGTAGGGGCTGCAAAGCTTGCCAATAATCAAGGTGCAAAGGTCTGCATATATGATGCAAAACCCTATGAAAGTTGGAATGAAGAGGCAAAAAACACGATTGATGCATTAAAAAGTGAAGGAATCAATTATGCTTTAGGAGAAACGCCAGATTTAGGGCAGTATCACCTTGTGATTATGAGTCCAGGCGTTTCTCCAGAAATTGAACTGGTGCAAGCAGCTAAAAGGGCAGGCATACTAGTGACTGGTGAATTTGAATTTGCGTCTTGGTATTGTAAGGCGCCTATTATTGCCATTACAGGAACTAATGGAAAAACAACAACAACCACCTTAGTAGGTGAAATATGTAAGGCCTATAATAAGGATACATATGTGGTGGGCAATATTGGAAGGGCCTTTAGTGAAGAAGTACTTCATATTCCACCATCAGGTATTGTGGTTGCAGAGGTAAGCAGCTTTCAATTAGAGACTGCCCATACCTTTCATCCACAAATCAGTGCGCTATTAAATATTACACCTGATCATTTAAATAGACATCATACCATGGAAAACTATTGCCAGTGTAAATATAATATCTTTATGAATCAAGAAGAAAGTGGCTATAGCATTCTTAATAAAAAAGACAATTACTATGAAGATGCAAAAAAATATGTAAAAGCAAAGCTGATTGACTTTTCAGTTGTTGACATACCAGAGTGCGGCGCATATGTACAAGCTTCAAGCTTGTATGAGAATATTCATGGCAAGCCAGTAGAAGTGTGTAAAGTGGATGAACTCCTTATTAAAGGAACCCATAATGTAGAGAATGCTTTAGCAGCTATTGCAATCACCACTGCTTTTGGTATACCCACTCACTTGATTAGAAATACATTGATTTCTTTTAAAGGTGTTGAACACCGAACAGAATATGTGACGACTAAAAAGAGTGTAGACTATTTTAACGATTCAAAAGCCACTAACACGGATGCAGCCATTGCAGGGCTTGTTGGATTAAGTAGCCTCAATAAACCCATTCGTTTGATTGCTGGCGGAATGGACAAGAAGACGACTTTTGTGGACTGGATTAAGTTGTTCCACGGCATTGTAAAGAAGGTATACATTATTGGAGAAACGAAAACACAAATTGTCAGAGAGTGTCAAGAACAAGGCTTTAACAACTATGAAACATTTGAAACCTTAGAAGCAGCTATTAAGAAGGCTTATGAGGATAGTAAGGAAGGTGAGTGTGTGCTCTTATCTCCGGCGTGCGCAAGTTGGGATATGTTTGAGAGCTATGAACAAAGAGGAGAGCTGTTTAAAGAAGTAGTCATGAATTTGAAAGGGTGAGAGCATGGCAAGTGAAAGATCAGCAAATCTTACTCAAAGAAAAAAGAGAACGATCCAGGGAACTCCAGATTTTATTATGTTAAGTATTATTTTGTTAACCGTGGCATTTGGCATTGTAATGGTGTATAGTGCAAGTTATTCCTTTTGTAATAGGGAGGGCTTGCCACCTACTCACTTTGCACTTAAGCAGCTTAAACTAGGTATTTTAGGCATACTGGTAATGCTGTGGGTTACTTTTAGATTTGATTATCATATTTGTACCAATCGTATTTTGGTGCGGGGATTTTACTGGTTTAGTGTGGCCCTTGCTGCCAGCGTAAAGATTATTGGAATTGAAAAAAATGGTGCGAAACGATGGATTGAAATTGGTCCTCTTCAAATGCAGCCTTCTGAGCTAGTTAAGTTAGCAGTTATTCTTATGTTAACATCTTTTATTATTAGGAATAAAAAACATATGAATGAACTAGGTAATATGATAAAGGCATGGCTCATTGTTCTACTACCAACAGGAGTAGTTGTTGTCTTAGGAACCAACCTCAGTTCTGGACTGGTTATTTTAGGCATAGGAAGTATGATTATTTTTTCTTCCTGTGGCAAAGTGCGTTACTATGCCATCCTTGCTATTTTAGGCATTTCACTCATATTTGCGGTAAGGCGTCTTGCTTCAACCACGCCACAAGGTCAAGATCCTAATGTTCCAATAGTAAACAAAATTTTACCTGGATATAGGTTGGATAGAATTAGAGTTTGGGAAGATCCTTGGATTGACCCAACGAATGACGGGTATCAACCAATACAGGCACTTTTGGCAGTGGGTTCAGGAGGTATATTTGGTGTTGGTTTAGGTAATGGTGTACAAAAACTCGACTTTATGCCAGAACCCTATAATGATATTATCTTTGCTGTTATATGTGAGGAACTTGGTCTAGTAGGTGCTTTGTTACTCATTTTGGGTTATGGCATTCTTGTGATAAAAGGCATGACGGTTGCCATGCGTGCACCAGATTTTTCTGGTTCGTTGATTGCTATAGGAATAACCAGTATGGTTGGGATTCAAGCGATTATAAATATGGCAGTAAATACAAATACCCTACCTACGACAGGTATGCAACTACCATTAGTAAGTTATGGTGGCACGGCCTTAGTTGTGTTATTAAGTACGCTGGGCATTTTGCTTAACATTTCAAAAAGTGCAGATATTCAAAAGCTTAGTAAGTAATAAGTCACATATTTCTAGTTCTGAGAATAATATGGTTTTATAGAAGCTTACCTAATTCCAGGAGGTGCTCTTTAATGAGTAAGTATGTGATTTATGGTGGTGAGCGTCTAGAAGGTGAATTGCACATTGGTGGAAGCAAAAATGCAATTCTTCCTATTATTGCAGCAACTATATTAACTAGGAATATAACTTATCTTAATCATTGTCCTAAAATTTTAGACGTAGAAATTATGATAGAGATATTAAAACAATTAGGTTGTAAAGTAGAATGGGAACAAGATAACTTAATCATCAATACAAGTACTTTGCAAAACTGTGATATGAATGAAGAACTGGTTAAAAAGATGCGTTCCTCTATCATCTTACTAGGAGCTCTTATTGGAAGATGTGGTGAGGCGCACATTCATCAACCCGGTGGTTGTCAATTAGGCAAAAGACCAATCGATCTCCATCTTGCGGCTTTAAGAAAGATGGGAATTTGTATTACAGAACAGCATGAAATGATTACTTGTAAAAGTTCACACCTTCAAGGCGCTGAAATTTATCTTGCCTTACCTAGTGTAGGCGCAACAGAGAATATTATATTGGCTGGCGTGTGTGCTGAAGGCAGTACAATAATATATAATGCAGCGAAAGAACCTGAGATTGTTGACCTGCAAGATTTTCTTGTGGCTTGTGGTGCAAAAATCGAGGGAGCTGGAAGTGATGTTATCAAAATTCAAGGTGTAAAAGAATTAAAGGGAGTTAGCTATAGGGTGATTCCTGATCGGATTGTTGCTGGAACCTATTTAGTGGCTGGAGCTATTACAAGGGGTAACATTAGATTGTTGGATGTAAAAATTGAACATTTAAGGACGATTATTGATAAACTGAGTGAAGTAGGTTGCAACATACATGAAGAAGAAAATAGCGTGACGCTGCAGGCACCTACTCATTTATTAGGCACCAAGATTGTTACAGAGCCCTATCCTGGGTATCCAACGGATATGCAATCTCAGATGTTGGCATTACTTTGTACGTGTGACACAACCAGCATGATTAAAGAAAATTTATTTGATGCACGGTTTAAGCCGGCCCAGGAATTAAAAAGAATGGGCGCAGATATCCTTATATATGATAACTGTGCCTATATCAACCGTACATTTAAACTTGTAGGCACTTATGTAAGAGCAATGGACTTACGCGGAGGTGCGGCTTTGGTGCTGGCAGGACTTGCGGCTGAAGGTTGCACAATTGTAGACCATATTCATCACATTAAAAGAGGATATGAAGATATTGCCTTTGATTTGTCTAAGTTAGGGGCACACATACAAGAGAAGGAGTAGTTTTAGTTGAAAAAAACACATCTAAAGAAAAAAGGAAAACTCTATATAGGCATCATAGTTGGGATGATGATTCTCTTGTTTTTTATGATGCCTATTCTATATGTCAAAAGTATTGAAGTTAATGATAATCATTTTTATACGAAAGAAGAGATTATATTAGTCTCAGGTATAGAAGAAAGACACCTTTTTGATCTATCCTTTCATGAAGCAAAGCAAAAACTTTTGGCTTTACCCTATATTGCAAATGCGGACATTCGCTATAGGTTTCCTGGAAAACTAGAAATAGATTTGGTTGAAAAAAAACCCTATGTTTATGTGAAATTTGCAGGAAGTTATCTTTGCTTGAATGAGAAAGGACAAGTCATTGAACAAATGGCAAAAATAGATTTAGACTTGCCCGTTATTGAAGGATTAAAGTTTAGTGACTTTAAAATGGAGGAAGTCCTAGGTATTGAAAATCAAGAGAACTGGTTATGTGTACTAGATATTATGCGAGATATTGAAAAGTATAATTATGTCGAAAAAGTGAGTGTAGTTGATGTACACAACCTAGAAGAAATTCACTTGTATGTTGATAAATTAGATGTTATAATGGGTACTATAGATGATTTTGATAAAAAGCTTGGATACCTTATCCAAATTCATACTCAAGGTTATAATATGGGTGTTTTAGATGTAAGTGCATATACCAAAAGTGGAGAGGCTTATTTGACACCGATTACATAGAAAAGAACAAGGACTAAAATTTGAAAGATACTTCAGATAAAGGGGGAAACTACTTTGCTCGAAATATTGGAAAACGAATTGCAGGGTGCACGCATAAAGGTTATTGGTGTAGGTGGTGGCGGAAATAACGCTGTAGATAGAATGATTGAAAAGGGCCTCGAGGGTGTGGAATTCATTACTGTTAATACAGATCATCAAGCACTTTCTAGATCTGGAGCGCCTACAAAAATTCAAATTGGTGAGAAAATGACCCGTGGACTTGGAGCCGGCGCTAATCCTGAGATAGGCACTAAGTCAGCAGAAGAAAGTCGTGAAGAAATTTTGGCTGCTATTAAAGGTGCAGATATGTTATTTATCACGGCAGGAATGGGTGGAGGTACTGGTACAGGTGCGGCTCCAGTCATTGCATCTATTGCGAAAGAAGAAGGCATTTTAACGGTTGGCGTTGTCACAAAGCCATTTAGCTTTGAGGGACGCAAACGTATGATTAATGCTGAAAGTGGCATCACTGAGCTTAAGCAAAGTGTGGATACCCTCGTTGTGATTCCAAATGATAAGATTTTACAAGTTATTGATAAAAAAACAACCATGGTAGATGCTTTTAGTAAGGCTGATGATGTGTTGCAACAAGGCGTAAAAGGTATAACAGACCTTATTTCTAATCCAGGTATTATTAATCTTGATTTTGCTGATGTAAGAACTATTATGAATAATAAAGGTGTGGCACATATGGGAATTGGACGTGCTACTGGCGAGAATCGTGCTGAAGAAGCTGTTAAGTATGCGATTAGTAGTCCTCTATTAGACACAAGTATCAATGGTGCGCGCTGTGTACTTGTCAATATGTGTGGTGGTGAATCATTGGGACTTATGGAAGCCAATGTAGGTATGGGACTTATCAGAGAAGCGGTAGATCCTGATGCAGAAATCATCTTTGGTACATCTATTAACGAAGACTTAGGTGACGAGATTATTATTACTGTTATTGCAACAGACTTCCAAAATGATGACGTGAGTTTGAATACATTTAAGCCTGTTCAATCCGTTAAAGAAGAGGTACCTGTGCAAAGACAAAGTCAGACGCAAAGAACAAGTTATCAAGCAGAGGATACGAAGTTTACACCAATCAAAGATATTCAAGTTGAAATTCCTCAATTCTTAAGAAGAAATCGATAAATTAGCTAAAAAAAGATACGATATTGTCGTATCTTTTTTTTTATATACTTCTTCATTTTTACAAAATTTGTAAGCATTATCCTATAGAATGAGAGTGTCTAGAAAACGCAGGAGTGAATAGAGGTGAAGCCATGTATGTGATTTACATGGATATTTTATTTTTTATTAACTTTGTAATGGATGTTATTATATTTTTTATTGCTACCATGCTCCTTAATAAAACCATAAAACTTTGGCGGCATATTGTGGGGGGAACTCTTGCGAGCTTAATTAGCTGTATGCTTATTGTGATCCCTGTACTACAAGATATACCCTATAGTTTATATGCGCTGTTTGTGCCTATTATTCCTGTAATCTATATCTATAAACCGATGTGTTTTAAGCAATTTATTAAGATATACCTATTATCCTTTAGCGTAGCAGCTTTTATTGGAGGAACCACCTTTAGTATGTGGTACATAAGTGGAAATTACGATCAAAGTATACAAAAGATGAACGTCATGGTGCTTATTGTAATAGGACTATGCGTGGGGATGGCTGTTTACTTTGGGATCTATTTTATAAGAGGATTGTTTATATTTCCACTATTTGAATATCAGGTAAAGCTTACCCAAGAAGGTAAAATGGTTAAAATGAAAGCACTTATGGATACAGGTAATCGTCTCTATACGCCAATTTCTCACAAGCCAGTTATTGTAGTGGAATATCGATCAGTAAAACCATTACTTAGTATAGATCAAATTAGGCTGTTTGAAAAATACCACAATAAAGTTGAAGCGCTCATTGAAAAGGGTGTAGAGGGCCCTAAGGCACTTATTCCATTTAATAGCGTGGGCTGTGAGAATGGTATTCTATGGGGCATTGAAATAGAGCAATTGGAGCTTTGTAAAACCCGGTATAAAAAATGCTTTTCAAAGTGCATGATAGGCATTACACATAACCCTTTGTTTAATGATCATCATTATGAAGCACTATTACATCCAGATTATATATTAGAGGAGGTTGTCGGATGAGTAACTATTTAAAAATGAGCATAAGGTTCATACAAAAAATGCTTAGGGCATGGATTTATAAGTGGAGTTTAAAACATAGTAAAGGGGTACATTATATAGGAGGAAGTGAGGTTTTACCTCCTCCACTTACTAGGGAAGAAGAAGAAGTGCTGATTCAAAAACTATCAGATTTAACAGATAATGAAGAAGAAATGAAAGAGATTAAAACCATTCTTATTGAACGCAATTTACGACTTGTGGTCTATATCGCAAGAAAATTTGAAAACACAGGTATTCACATGGAGGATTTAATTTCAATTGGTACAATTGGTCTCATAAAGTCCATTAATACCTTTAAACCAAGCAAAAAAATCAAGTTAGCCACCTATGCTTCTCGCTGCATCGAAAATGAAATCCTTATGTTTTTAAGACGAACCAATAAATTAAAGACAGAGGTATCTATAGATGAACCTTTAAATGTAGATTGGGATGGTAATGAATTATTGCTCTCTGATATTTTAGGAACAGAACCTGATATTATTTATAGGAATATTGAAGAAGAAGTGGATAAAAAATTGCTTAAACAAGCCCTTCTTAAACTCAGTGATCGTGAGCGTGAAATCGTGGAACTAAGATTTGGTTTTACACCCCAAGGAAAAGAGAAAACACAGAAGGAGGTAGCAGATCTATTAGGTATATCTCAATCTTATATTTCAAGGCTTGAAAAGAAAATTATATTGAGATTAAAAAAGGAAATAAATAGAATGAGTTAATTGCCTGTATAAATAAGGGATTTATGGAGAATATATTTATAGACTTTACCTATGCTTAACTAAATTTTCTAGGAGGCAATAGATATGGCTATAAATAAAGTAGAAATATGCGGCGTGAATACAGCAAAGTTACCTATTCTGACCAATGAGCAAAAAGAAACCTTATTTAAACTCATAGAAAATGGTGATCATGTGGCAAGAGAGCAATATATTCGAGGGAATTTAAGACTTGTACTTAGTGTGATTCAACGTTTTAATAACAGAGGAGAACACGTGGATGATTTGTTTCAAGTGGGCTGTATCGGACTCATTAAGGCCATAGACAATTTTGACGTTACCCAGAATGTTAGATTTTCCACCTATGCGGTTCCAATGATTATTGGAGAGATCAGAAGATACTTAAGAGATAATAATGCCATACGTGTAAGTCGTTCTTTGAGAGATACAGCTTATAAAGCACTTCAAACAAAGGAACACCTTACCAGAAAAAATGCTAAGGAGCCCAGTATTCAAGAAATCTCAGAGGCACTCGGCATCAAAAAGGAAGACATCGTATTTGCTCTAGACGCTATTCAAGATCCTATATCCCTTTTTGAACCAGTCTATCATGATGAAAGTGATACTTTATACATTATGGATCAAGTCAGTGATGATAAGAACCAAGATGATACTTGGCTTGAGAATATTGCGTTAAAAGAGGCAATGAAGCACATTAATGACAGAGAAAAACAGATATTAATGCTGAGATTTTTTTCTGGGAAAACCCAAATGGAAGTAGCCAATGAAATCGGTATTTCACAAGCGCAAGTTTCAAGGCTAGAAAAAACTGCCTTAAAGCATATGAAAAAATATATTTAGCAGTAGCAGAGAAAAGGATAGACTTGTTTTGCATAGCTTGTCTGGAAAAAGGAACGATTCATTCGGCAATCGTTCCCGCGCCAGGTGGGCTATTGCGTATTGACATTTGTCGAAGACTTTGATAATCTTGACA
>JAEXBC010000400.1 GCA_023457875.1 Bacillota bacterium
CCATAGAATATCGTTGTAAGCTCTTCTTTTGCCGCTTTAAGCGCTGCTACCTGATCATCAGTCATTGAACCAGCTTCAGCTTTATCGTTAAGCTCTTTTAATTTAGTAAGCGCTGTCTCTACCTTCGCCTTATCATCAGCATCTAGCTTATCTTCCATATCCTTTAACATTTTTTCTGTTTGGAATACCATACTGTCCGCTTCGTTTTTCGCATCAATAGCTTCTTTGCGTTTCTTATCAGCTTCTGCAAATTGTTCAGCTTCTTTAACAGCCTTATTAATTTCGTCTTCACTGAGGTTTGTACTTGCTGTAATCGTAATATGCTGTTCCTTACCTGTTCCAAGATCTTTAGCTGATACTTTTACGATACCATTTGCATCAATATCAAAAGTTACTTCAATTTGTGGCACACCACGTGGAGCTGGCATAATACCATCTAATTTAAAGTTACCAAGTGTCTTATTATCTGCTGCCATTGGTCTTTCACCTTGAACAACATGAATATCAACTGCAGGTTGGTTATCTGCTGCTGTAGAGAACACCTGAGATTTTTTAGTTGGAATGGTTGTGTTTCTAGCAATAATATTTGTAGCTACACCACCCATTGTCTCAATACCAAGTGAAAGTGGGGTAACATCAAGAAGTAAAATATCTCCTGAACCAGCTTCACCTGAAAGCTTACCACCTTGAATTGCAGCACCTACAGCTACACATTCATCTGGGTTGATTCCTTTAAATGGTTCTTTACCTGTAAGACGTTTTACTGCATCTTGAACAGCTGGAATACGTGTTGAACCACCAACTAATAACACTTTATCAAGTTCAGAAGCACTAAGTCCTGAATCGCTAAGTGCAGTTCTAACTGGACCCATTGTTCTTTCTACTAAATCTGCTGTTAATTCATCAAATTTTGCACGAGTAATGGTAATATCTAAACTCTTACCCTCACTGCAAATGAATGGAATAAGTACATTAGCACTTGTTTTTTGAGAAAGTTCTTTTTTAGCAGTTTCAGCAGCTTCTTTTAAACGTTGCATTGCAACATTATCTGCGGAAAGATCAATACCTTCTTGCTTTTTGAATTCATCTACTAAGTAATTGATGACTTTTTGGTCAAAGTCATCTCCACCAAGGTGGTTATCACCACTTGTTGCAAGTACTTCAATAACACCATCACCTATATCAATGACAGATACGTCGAAGGTACCACCACCGAGGTCATACACCATGATTTTTTGTTCATGCTCATTATCAAGACCATATGCAAGGGCTGCAGCTGTTGGTTCATTGATAATACGTTTTACATCAAGTCCTGCAATACGGCCAGCGTCCTTTGTTGCCTGTCTTTGACTATCTGTGAAATAAGCAGGTACTGTAATAACTGCTTCTGTAACACCTTCACCAAGATGAGCTTCTGCATCAGCTTTTAATTTTTGAAGAATGATAGCTGAAATCTCTTGAGGTGAGAATTTTTTATCATCAATGGTTACTTTATAATCAGTACCCATATGTCTTTTGATTGAACTAATTGTTCTTTCGTGGTTTGTAACTGCTTGACGTTTTGCTACATCTCCTACAAGTCTTTCACCTGTTTTACTAAAACCTACTACAGATGGCGTTGTTCTGTTGCCATCTGCATTAACGATAACAACTGGTTTTCCACCTTCCATAACTGATACACAAGAGTTTGTTGTTCCTAAGTCAATTCCTATAATTTTACCCATAATTTATTTCCTCCTATCGTTAGTTGGCTACTTTAACCATACTATATCTAATGACTCTTTCTTTATATTGATATCCCTTTTGAAGCTCTTCCACAATTGTATTTTCTCCATAAGCCTCATCTTCTATGTGCAAAATAGCATTATGAAGGTTTGGATTAAAGACTTGCCCCTCAGCTTCAATTGGAGTAACTCCTAACTTTTCAAGTATGCCTAAAAACTGCTTATAAATCATCTCTACACCAGTATAGAAGGCTTTATCAGCGCTTTCTACCTTAAGTGCACGTTCAAAATTATCAATTACAGTTAGCAATTCGACTATAGTATTGCTTATTGCATAATCATAGCTATCTGCTTTTTCTTTTTCGCTACGTTTTCTAAAGTTATCAAACTCTGCCATGAGTCGCTGCAAACGTTCTAGATATTCTGCTGCTTTATCTGGTTCTTCTTCAGTAACACATTCATCTTCTGATGCATCCCCAGATTCTTTATTAGTTTGTTCTTCTTGGAACTCATTAGCTAATGTTTCTTCAGACTGTACTTCTTCTTGTACAAGTGTATCTTCTTCCTGTAGTTCTTGTTTAATTGTTGGATTTTCTTCCATGTCTTCACCCTTTCACTTTATGAATCATTCATTCCTTTAAGCATCGAAGCAATATGTTTAGAAACATATTCAAGCACCGCCACCACTTGGCCATAATCCATACGCGTAGGTCCAATAATTCCAATGTTTCCAATAGTATAATCTCCAATACTATAGCTGGTTGTGATTACACTACAATCTTTCATCGGGGTAAGTGCATTTTCTTCGCCAATACGAATGTTTATCGTATTGGGCCTTGCATGATCCAAAACTTTGAGCAGATAAGGTTTTTCTTCTAATACCTTAAATAGCTCCCTGGCTTTTTCTTTATCATTAAATTCTTGAAAATCAAGGATATTATTTACACCACGAATAAATATTTCAGGAGTATCATCTTTTTTCAAAGTATTATCAATTGCCTCTAAAACATTTGCAGCAATATCACTATAATCCTTCATTTTATCTTCAATCGATAGGCGAATTTGGCTTAAGCTAATTTGGCTTAATGAGCTATCCTTTAAACTATCGTTTAAGATATTGGTAAGTGCTATACACATATTATAATCAATTGCTCTAGGTGTTGGGATCATATGACTCTTGACCCTGTTGGTATCAGTAACAATCACACAGGCAGCTGTATGCTCATTAACAGGAACCAATTGTAAATGCTTAATTCGCTCCTGAGAAATAGAAGGGGTCGTAGCAATCGTTGCATAATTAGTGAGCATCGCAATTAACTTAGCTGTTTCTTCCACAAGAGTGTCGATATGATTAAGCTTCTCCTTAATCATATTCATAATCACTGCTTCAATTTCAGGAGTGATATGTGACCGTTGCATCATCCCATCTACATAAAGACGATATCCCCTATTAGAAGGTATTCTCCCAGCAGAAGTGTGTGGCTGTACAATAAGACCAAGTTCTTCTAGATCTGCCATTTCATTACGAATGGTGGCTGAACTAATTCCTAGGTCATATTTTTTTGAAATGGTTCGAGAACCCACAGGATCACCGGTTTCAATATAATCACGAATAATAGCCTCTAAAATTCTTAGCTTACGTGCGTCTATATCCATCCTATCACTTCCTTTACCTTGTTAGCACTCACCACAATTGAGTGCTAACTACAAATTAAAGATATCACTATTTTTTTTAGTTGTCAATATCTTATCTGAATAATTTTGTCATTATAGAAACGAAGCAAAAACCTCATTACATACGTCCATTCCATAAGGGGTCAAATAAACTCTTTCCTTATTTTGTGCGAGTACTTTATATTCTATCCATTTGTCTAAAACTTGACCATATACCTGCCATAAATCCACTTTAAATCTCTCTTTAAAATCACTGATTGCTATTCCCTCTACTAGTCTTAATCCCAAAAACATATACTCCTGCATTTCCATCTTTTGTGTTAATACTTCTTCTTCATAGCGTAACAACGTTAAATCACCTTGAGCTTTAATATAGCTTTTCATATTGTTTTCATTATAATAGCGCCTATGTTCAAATAACGAATGTGCACCAAGTCCTAAACCTAAATAAGGTTCAGTTTGCCAATAAAGTTTATTGTGTCTACATTCGCACTCTGGCTTTGCCCAGTTTGAAATTTCATACTGATGATAGCCCTTCGATGCTAAATACTGCCTTGCCCAATGATACATACGCCGATCCATTTCATCTGAAATGGTTTCTAAATTACCGCTATTGTATAGCTCTCCAAACCGAGTTCCTTCTTCTATAATAAGGGCATAAATCGATAAGTGCTCTAACTGATAATCCGTCATTGTTTCTAAGGTCTTTCTAAAATCCTCTTCTGTTTGATGAGGGATGGCAAACATCAAATCCGCATTAACTTGCCAATTTGTACTTTGTCGAATCATTTGAAGACTTTTGTGAAAATCATGAAAGGTATGCGTTCTTCCCATATGCCTGAGAAGATGGTCATGAGTAGACTGCACACCTAAACTTACTCGTGTAATAGGATAGTTACTTAATACTTGTATCTTTTCTCGATCCAAGGTTCCTGGATTAGCTTCAATCGTCCATTCAGCATAGGGTTCTATCTTAAAATAAGTTAGGACTGCTCTTAGTATTTTGTCCAATAAAAGGGGTGGTAACACTGTTGGGGTGCCACCACCTATAAAAATGGACTTTACTACAACGTCCTCTTTTAAACTCTC
>JAEXBC010000401.1 GCA_023457875.1 Bacillota bacterium
CGCAACGATAACACCACCTACACCAACAACTATTATACCAAAAAAATCAGTACCATCAACACAGGCACCTACGTCGTCAACACCAGTATCATCAACACAGGCACCTACGTCGTCAACACCAGTATCATCAACACAGGCACCTACGTCGTCAACACCAGTATCATCAACGCAGATACCTACAACACCAATATCATAAGCGTAGGCACCTTCATTAATAACAATACCATGGCACTCACCACCACCAACACCTCCTCCATCGATATTACTGCAATAAAGAATACAGGTAGCAAAAACTACAATAACAATAAAGGCTGAAGAATAGATTAAACGAGAGAAAAAATGGATAAACTTAAGTTATTATAGGGAATAATCGTTGCTTTTCATAAATAAATATGATAAAATTTGCCTTATGAAAATGTCATACAATAAAGACGATGAGGTGAAATAGTAGTTAAACTTCTTTTTTCAGAGAGCTGCTCTAAGGTGCAAGGCAGTAAAAAAAGTTTAATGAACTCGTCACTAAGTTCCAGGCTGAAAAGAGTAGGCTGCGGCGGTACTTCCCGTTATAGAAGATTGAGTGTATAGACTATGTCTATAAATAAGAGTGGTAACGCGGAAATATAACCTTTCGTCTCTTGAATAAAGTTCAAGGATGAAGGGTTTTTTATTATCACAAAAATAGTAGTAAACCATGAAGTAGCAGTTAAATCAAAGGAGGAAAAGTGATGCAATATAATCACAAGGAAATTGAACAAAAATGGAGAAAACATTGGCAGGAGCATCCCGTTAATACAGAAACAGCAGATAAAAAACCATATTATTGTTTAGATATGTTCCCTTATCCATCAGGAAATGGACTCCATGTAGGTCACTGGAGAGGATATGTGCTTTCAGATGTATGGAGTCGCTACAAGATTCTTCAAGGTCATTATATTCTTCACCCAATGGGCTGGGATGCATTTGGTCTTCCAGCAGAGAACTATGCGATTCAAAAGAAGGTGCATCCAGCTATTGCAACCGCAGAGAACGTGGCAAACTTTAAGCGTCAGCTTCAAGATATTAGTGCGATTTATGATTGGAGCAAAGAAGTCAATACAACAGATCCAAAGTTCTATAAATGGACACAGTGGATTTTCCTTAAGATGTTTGAAAATGGTTTAGCCTATGAAAAAGAGATGCCTATTAACTGGTGTCCATCTTGTAAAACAGGGCTAGCAAATGAAGAAGTAAAAGAGGGCTGCTGTGACCGCTGTGGCTCTGTAGTGACAAAGAAAAATCTTCGTCAATGGATGCTTCGTATTACCAATTATGCAGAACGTTTGCTAAATGATTTAGATGATCTTGACTGGCCAGAAAAAGTTAAGAAGATGCAAGCTGATTGGATTGGCAAGAGCTATGGTGCTGAAATTGACTTCGAGATTGAGGGAACAGATGAAAGAATTAAAGTCTTTACAACAAGACCTGATACACTTTATGGCGCAAGCTTTATGGTAATGGCACCAGAACATAGCGCTATCGCGAAGTTAGTGACCGAAGAGCAAAAGGCTGCTGTAGAAAAATATGTATTTGATGCCTCAACTAAATCCTCTGTAGACCGTATGGCGGATAAGGATAAAACAGGTGTATTCTTAGGTAGATATGCCATTAATCCACTTAATGGTGCAAAAATTCCTGTATGGATATCAGATTATGTACTTGCAGATTATGGAACAGGAGCGATTATGTGTGTACCTGCCCATGATGAACGTGACTTTGCTTTTGCTAAGAAGTTTGATTTACCTATTATTCAAGTTATTTCAAAGACAGGAAAAGAAGAAGAGCTTGTGGAACCCTATACAGAACCTGGCATCATGATTAACTCAGGTGATTTTAATGGGATATCCTCTGAAGAGGCCAAGAAAGCTATTCCTGAGTTTCTTGAAACAAAAAATATTGGCAAGAAAACCACCAATTACAAGCTTCGTGACTGGGTATTTTCACGTCAACGTTATTGGGGAGAACCTATTCCAGTAGTTCACTGCGACTGCTGTGGCATTGTAGGTGTAAAAGAAGAAGAACTTCCAATCCGTCTTCCAGATGTTGAAAGCTATGAGCCAACAGGAACAGGAGAATCACCTCTTGCTGCTATTGATGAGTGGGTAAATACAACATGTCCAAAATGCGGCGGACCTGCAAAGCGTGAAACCAATACGATGCCACAATGGGCAGGCTCTTCTTGGTATTTCCTAAGATATCCAAATCCAGATAACGATCAAGAGCTTATTAGCAAAGAGGATATGGAAAAATGGTTACCAGTGGATATGTACGTTGGTGGAATTGAACATGCTGTTCTTCATCTTCTCTATGCACGTTTCTATACCAAGTTCTTATACGACATTGGTGTGGTAAGTTTTGAAGAACCCTTTAAACGCCTATTTAATCAAGGAATGGTTACAAAATCCGGTGCAAAAATGAGTAAATCAAAAGGAAACGTGGTTTCTCCAGATGAACTTGTGGAGAAATATGGATGTGATTCCTTACGTATGTATGAGCTTTTCATTGGACCACCAGAGTTAGATTCAGAGTGGGATGATAGAGGTATTGAAGGGGTATATCGTTTTATCAATAAGGTATGGAAATTAGTAGATGAAAATACACCAGTTAATGAGAACAAAGAGATGGAAAGAATTCGTCACAAGCTCATTCGCGATATTACGGTACGTATGGAAAGCTTTAACTTAAATACAGTAGTAAGTGGCTTTATGGAATATACAAACAAACTGCTTGACCTCCAAAAGAAAGAAGGAGGCCTAGCTAATGAAACCTTAAAAGCATTAGTTATCCTTCTTGCACCATTTACTCCTCATGTTAGTGAAGAACTTTGGGCTAAAGTTGGCGGTTCTGGCAGTGTGTTTGAAAATACATGGCCAACCTATGATGAAGAGAAAATGAAAGACGATGAAGTAGAAATTGTTGTACAAATGACAGGTAAAATTGCTGCACGTATGATGATTTCTCCAGAAGCTTCACAAGATGAAGCATTAGCAAAAGCAAAGGCACTTATAGAACAAAAATTAGAAGGCAAAACGATTGTAAAAGAAATCTATGTGCCAGGACGTATTGTAAACTTTGTTGTAAAATAATAAAGTAGAAGCAAAATATAGGCAAAATAGAAAAAATCAAAAAAAGAGATAGCTGAAAATGCAAGATGCATACGCTATCTCTTTTTTTGATTTTTATTAAGGGAGTTTACTAGAGAGGACTTTCATAACAGCTTCAAATTGCCCACGTTGATTTTTAGGAAGCCTGGTTTTGAAATATTGAAGTAAGGTTTTTTGCATATCAGGAGTGAGTGGGATGTTCTTCTTATTAGCTTCATTAGAAATGGCCATCAGTAAACCCAAAACTTCCACAGCGCTTTTACAGACGGCACTATCTAAGGTGAATTGTAGATGATTGACAAAATCTTGGTCAATATTATGAAATGCAGGTTGTTCACAGAGCTTCATCATCATACCTCCTTTATCACTTATTTTATAAAACTGGAGAGTACCTTTAGTAATTGGACTTGGCTAGGTTCTAGTAAAGGAGAAAGTTTATCAATGATTTGATCAGGATTTGCCGCGCCCGAGTTTGTTTTTGGTGCAGGTGCTGGATGTGACATTGCAGGGGGATCTTCTATGGCATTTACAGGTATACCTGAATCTTGAGAGTGGAGTGTGTAGCGGGGTGGTTCTTCGTTATTTGTTTGGGCATCGCGTAGGGACAATAAGTCCTTAGCCTCTGCGATTTTTAAAATAGCATCTATAAAGTAAGCTCGATCACTAGAAAGATTCTGTTTTACATCCTTTAAAAAGTGCTTTTCCCATCCACTTTCTCCAGAGCGATTCATCGAATGTACAAAGTCTTCATTAGAAAAGAGGTTAATGGTATAGATTAGTTCTACGGCTTTAATAAGAATGGCTATGGACTTTTGACGCTCAGTTCTGATATAGGGTAGTAGGGATTTGGAAATCATTAATAGATCATTGTTCACAGCCCGATCTAGAGTGCTCATATAAAACCTCCAGGATACGTTATCTCTTATAATGTATGATAGGCTACCAAGAGATTAGAACCAAAATGGGTATTTTTGCAGTATTTCCAGAATAAGATAGTAATGAAGTATACTAAGAAAGAGTGATCCCATGGAAAACGAAATATTGTCTATTCATTTAGAGGAGGATTTGACGGAAATAGCAGCATTGATATGGAATTATATGGACAATAAGTACATAAGTCAGATGAAGGCAAAATTAGAAGGTTATCGTCATGATTGTGAGCAAACACTATGTAAAGAAGGGCAACTTATAAAAGCGGTTATGCCTTTTGTGCCACAGGAAAGTAAGCTGTTACAGTTTGTATTAGATATGATTATCTATAATGATATGATTGAACGTACCTTATCAGAGAATAGACAGCTTGAAAAGCTTTATAGAGATGATAATAGTGAAAGACAACAGCTTAAGAAGTTAGTATATAAGCTGATTTTATTTAAGTTAGTTACTGCCATTGAGAAAGGAAGCATGGATAAAGTTTAAGGAGAGCACCACCTAGGCACTCTCCTTTTACTTTATTTATTGGATTTCGTTTCTGAAAACGCCGCAGCCTTTGTCTCTAAAGCAGAAAAACCAAATAAGAATAATGATGATAATCCACATCCAACTAGAGTTGTTGCATCCACCAAAGAAATTATCTAATAAGTTAAAGTTACCACAGCCATCTTTGTTTCCTAATAGTAATAAGAAAAGGATAATAATGATAATCCAACAGCCATTGTCTTCTAAGAATCTAAAATCTTCCATGATATTGCCTCCTATATTAATTAATTGAGTTGTAATTTTCCTATACAAAACAGAAATGCTATCACCAGCATAATAAGAAATGAAGCACAAGGATTGAGCAAAAACAAAAAGAACAGTAACACAAGGATGCAAGGTAACCAAGACATATTGTTAAGGCAAGGTTTAGATTGGTTACAGCAATTATGCTGGTATGAAGAACAACAGTCAGAATATGAATGAGAGTTACAGTTGCAATTGCAGTAACCATTAAATGCAGACATATTTGACCTCCTTATGAAAACTATATTTAATTATATGATACTTCTATTGATAAAATTACTTTAATTACCAAAAATTTAAAATATAGTAGTTATTTCTAGAAATAAGAGTAAGTTTAGCAAGGACTAAAGCTTAATTCTTAGCTTCTTCAATAATATTGTATGAAGCATGGGAAAAAATGTTACAACTGACAATAATTTTTTTACATGAATTTCAAATTAAGCATTGACATAAATGATATGATTGTATACAATTATACATAAGTAATTTTCAGATAATTAAAGGATGAGAAAAACAAAGATGCAAGGAGTGATGGAATGTTTGAACTTAATAAAAGAACAAATTTATTGACAAGTGCTGAAAAGAACCATTTATTAGAGGATGTAGCAGAAGCAAATATGTTTAGAGAGTTTTATCCTTATGACGAAATTCCTAAAGTTGCCTTCAATGACGTACATGTGCCAATGACAATGCAAGATAAAATTTATATTACAGACACAACCTTTAGAGATGGTCAACAATCAAGAGCTCCCTATACTACCGAGCAAATTGTTCATATATATAAACTTTTAAATAAATTGAGCGGTCCAAAAGGTATTATTCAGCAATCTGAGTTTTTCTTGTATAGTGAAAAGGATAGGCAGGCTGTTTATAAGTGTCGTGAATTAGGATTTGAGTTTCCACAAATCACCTCTTGGATTCGTGCATCAGAAAAGGATTTTCAATTAGTTAAGGATATGGAGATTAGCGAAACGGGTATTTTAGTAAGTTGTTCTGACTATCATATTTTCCATAAGCTACATATGAAGCGTTCTGAGGCGATTACGCATTATACCAATATTGTTAAGCAATGCATTAATAAAGGCATCATTCCACGCTGCCATTTTGAAGATATTACAAGGGCAGATATCTATAAGTTTGTTGTGCCTTTTGCAAGGGAGCTCATGAAAATCAGCGAGGAAACGAAGATGCCTATCAAGATACGTGCTTGTGATACCATGGGATATGGTGTTAGCTATCCAGGGGCTATGATTCCACGAAGTGTGCCAGGCATTATGTATGCCCTTCACCAATATGCAGGGGTACCTCATGAATGGATTGAATGGCACGGGCATAACGATTTTTACCGCGCGGTTGCGAATTCTACTACTGCTTGGCTTTATGGCTGTAATAGTGTCAATTGCTCACTCTTTGGAATAGGTGAGAGAACGGGTAATACACCTCTTGAGGCTATGGTAATGGAATATGCTCAGCTAAAGGGAACCTTAGATGGAATGAACACAACAGTTATTACAGAACTTGCTGAGTACTTTGAAAATGTAATCGGTGAAAAAATACCAGAAAGAACACCTTTTGTAGGTAAGAATTTTAATGTGACTAGAGCAGGTATTCACGCAGATGGTTTACTTAAGAATGAAGAGATTTACAATATCTTTGATACAGAGAAATTCCTTAACAGGCCTGTTCGTGTCTCTATAAGTAATACTTCAGGACTTGCAGGTATTGCCCATTGGATTAATAGCAATCCCGAGTATCGCTCAATCAGTCCAATTGACAAAAATGATCCTTTATGTACAGCTATTAAAGATTGGGTAGATCTTCAATATGAAGATGGACGTACAACAGTAATTAGTGATGAAGAGCTAGAAGGATATATTAATGCTTATTTAGCAAATCATTAAGGCTATAGGCTCAAGGTGCAAATGCTTGCATTTTTATTATTTCAAGATAAATAGTATAAAATTTAGACAAGGGTAGGTTGTTCTGTTATAATAAAGATGAAAATAACAGGATACTTAGGAGGTAAAGTAATGGACAAATTAGAAGCAGCGAAAGCCCATTTTGCAGCATTAGTAGAGGAACAATTAGCTAGAGTAGAAAGAATGAAAAATGACTGTGATGCTGTAGACTATAGCAAACTGGATCAGATTATAATCGGCTGTTGTGGTGGCGATGGTATTGGGCCAGCAATTACAAGAGAAGCTGAACGTGTACTTCGTGCTGTACTTAAAGACGAGGTAGCAAGTGGTAAAATTGTATTTAAACAAATTGATGGATTAACCATTGAAAATCGTATTGCAGCTAACAAAGCTATTCCAGACGATGTTTTAGCTGAGCTTAAGGCTTGTGATATTATACTAAAAGGACCAACTACTACCCCAAGTAAGGGTGATGGACCTAATATTGAAAGTGCTAATGTAGCAATGAGAAGAGAACTAGATCTTTTCGCTAATGTAAGACCTGTTGCAGTACCTGAGGAAGGTATTGACTGGACCTTCTTCCGTGAAAACACTGAAGGTGAGTACGCACTTGGAAGCAAGGGTATTGCACTAGATGAGGATATGTCCTTTGACTTCAAGGTGACTACTACACAAGGAACAGAAAGAATAGCAAGACAGGCATTTGAATTTGCTCGTAAAAATGGTAAGAAACATGTTGCTATCATTACAAAAGCGAATATTCTTAAGAAAACAGATGGTAAATTCCTTGAACTTTGCTATAATATCGCAAAGGAATATCCAGAAATTCAAGTAGATGATTGGTTTGTAGATATTATTTCAGCAAACTTGATTAATGAAAACGTAAGAAAGAATTTTGAAGTATTTGTGCTTCCAAATCTTTATGGCGATATCATCACAGACGAAGCAGCTCAAATCCAAGGTGGTGTAGGAACTGCAGGAAGTGCTAACATTGGTAACAAATATGCTATGTTTGAAGCAATTCATGGTAGTGCACCAAGAATGGTGGAAACAGGTAGAGAACAATATGCTAACCCTGCAAGTATGATTAAAGCAGCAGAGTTATTACTTCGTCATATTGGATACAAAGACCAAGCTGATCGTGTGATTGCAGCATTAAAGATTGCTAATGATAAGATTAAAATGACAGGTAGAAGTGATGGTGCAACAGGTAGCGAGTTTGCTAACTGCGTTATTGAAAACCTATAATATATTGTAAAATAAAGAGCTAGCACTTATAGGGTGCTAGCTTTAACTATGTCATTTGATTGATGAATTACTTAGTATGATTTGAGGCTAGGATATGATGTCTTAGCGGTTATCCACTTTTTCAGGATACAGATCATGATGGGTTAAACGTTCCCAGGCTACAGCCTCCCACTTTGTACCAGGTTTGCCATAATTACAATAAGGGTCAATGGAAATGCCACCTCTTGGCGTGAATTTGCCCCAAACTTCAATATATTTAGGATCCATGAGTTTGATTAAGTCCTTCATAATGATATTCATACAGTCTTCATGGAAATCGCCATGATTTCTGAAGCTAAATAAATAAAGTTTCAAGGCCTTGCTTTCTACCATTAGAGGACCTGGGACATAAGAAATATAGATTGTCGCAAAATCAGGTTGACCAGTAATAGGGCATAAACTTGTAAATTCTGGACAGTTAAATTTCACAAAGTAATCATTATCGGGATGTTTATTAGGGAAGGTTTCTAATACATCAGGTGCATAATCATCTTTGTATTTAACCTTTTGATTACCAAGAAGCGTTACATCACCTAATTCTTCTTTTGTTCTACCACTCATTTTGATACCTCCTAGTTGATTGTGTAAGGCATAAACAACACAAGGTTGTTAGCTATATCTTAAGAATAAAGCATTCTAAAATATATTATGATAAAATCAAGGATTATTCAAGGATTATTTAACAAGAAGTCATAAATGAATTTTATGGGTTATTTTACTAAAAAAAACTCATTTAATCGAAAATAATTGTAAATAGTAATGGTAAATTAGTTAAAAATAGTGTACAATGTATTTGGCATAGCTCCTTAGTCTACCATTAAGGAGTAAGATGTTAAAGAGAAAAAGAAAAAATAAATAGAGACAACACTATATGTTTATGCACTGAATAGTACATAAATAGTCATTTACGTGGGGAAGGTTAAAATAAGTATTAGGTGAACGGAAAAGAGCTATAATCGTGTAAAGGGTATAAGATGTTCCATAATGAGAGTCGGAAACCAAATGCATAAAGGAGGTAGCGTACAGTAGGGTGCTGTGTGACTACCTCCTTTATGTATTTGGTTTTATTCTTTTTGTAGGCTTTTAATACAATGCTCTAGAATGTCAATGCCCTTCCCAATTTCTTCTATACTGCAGGTTGCAAAGCTCACTCTAACATAGCAATCCTTAAGCTTATCGATGTGGGAGAAAAAAATGGTAGAAGGTAAAATGAGGAGACCTTCTTGGTGGCAAAGGTGATAGAGTTTTTCGCTAGACAAGGATTTAGGTAGGCGTAGCCAAAAACATAGGCCGCCATTAGGCTCATAAAAGGTTAAACCATATTTTTTTAAGGGGAGTAATTTATGAAGCATATACTCATAACGCCCTTCATACAGTGCTCTCATGTAACGAATATGTTCCTGCCACTTATTATTTTTAAAATAAAGTTCAAGTGCTCTTTGCATCAGACCAGAGGAGGAAATGTCCGTGGTCTGTTTTATTTTTGCAAAGCGCTCAGAAAGATGATGTGGCATGATTATAAAGCCCATGCGAAGACCAGGCATTAGTAATTTTGAAAAGCTTTTTAAGTAAATGACTTGATCATGGGTATCTAGTGCTTTTAAGGTAAGGGGTGTATGGTTCGTATAGTTTAACTCTAGCATAGAATCCTCTTCCAGAATCAAGAAGTCATATTCCTTTGCCAATTTCAATAAACCTAAAAGGGTGGCTTTGCTATAGCAAAGCGTAGTGGGGTTTTGATAATTTGGCATCACATAAACTAATTTAGGTTTACAAACCCTAACCTTTTTTTCAAGTTCTATTAGATTGATGCCTTCTAAGTCTAGATGAACAGGCACAATACGGCAGCCTCTAGATTTAAAGACATCAACAGCACCATTATAGGTAGGTGATTCAGTAATGACACTATCACCAGAGTAAAGTAGACTTTTGGCAATAATATCAAGGCCTTGTTGAGCGCCTGAAACAATTTGAATGCATTCTTTGTGGGTAGTAATCTGATAGGTTTCCTCTAGGAAATGGGTGAGCACCTCCCGAAGTGGTGCAAAGCCATTGATCTCTTGATAACCAAATGCAAAACCTTTGTCACGATCAATAGCTTCTACAATGTATTCCTTAAATGTTTCTATTGGAAAGATACCGGGATGAGGAGAAGCACTGGAAAAATCAATTAAAGGCGCTGTATACTCTAGTGGTGGTAAAACAGGGGTACTGGTGGTTAAAAGTTTAGAAACATAGTAGCCACTCCCTTTTTTTGAGGTCACATAGCCTGTATGCTCGAGTTGTTTATAGGCGTTAATAACCGTTACGTTATTAATAGATAGGGCCTTAGCAAGGGTTCTGATGGGCGGCAGTTTATCGCCAACGGAAAAATCACCATTAATAATCAGGGTTTTGAGGTGATTAAAAAGCTGAGCATAAAGAGGCTCTGTACTATTTGTGTCAAATTGTAACGGTACAATATCTATATTCATGAAAACCTCCTTGAGAAATATTGACCAAATAATAAAAATATGCAAAAATACATTTATTCATTATAAGAAACAGAATAATTGTAACGATACACTTATTCTATACGGAATAAATACAAATGTAAAGTAGACGATGTATAGGATTTTGTATTAAGGGAGAATAGTTATGAAGAAAACAGCTGTAATCAATGACTTATCTGGGATTGGGAGATGTTCCTTAAATGTAGCCATATCCATTCTTAGTACTTTAAAGGTACAGGCGTGTCCACTGCCCACAGCGCTGTTATCCAATCAAACAGGTTTTAAGGAATTTTCCTTTTTAGATTTTACGCCGTATATGAGAGACTATTTCAAACATTGGAAAACCATAGGTTATCATTTTGATAGCATTTACTCTGGTTTTTTAGGTTCGACAGAGCAGATAGAGGTGCTTTCTGACTTTATAGATGCTTTTAAAGAAGAACAAACCTTAGTATTGATTGACCCAGTAATGGGAGACAATGGTTTACTTTATAGTATCTATCCGGAGGATTATCCCGGCTATATGCAAAAATTAGTAGCTAAGGCAGATATTATTACCCCGAACCTCACAGAGTTTAGTTTGCTTACAGGCTATGATTTAGCATGGGGCATTCAAAAAGAAAAACTCCTAGCCTATGCAGGGGAGCTAACAAAAAATGGACTTAAGCAAATGGTTATTACAGGGGTATGGGATGAAAAAAATCCCAAGGAGCTTATAAATATAGGGGTAGATTTTGATAAGAACCACTATTTTGAAAAGAAGGTTAGTTATGACGGGATATCCTATAGTGGCACAGGAGATATTTTTGCTTCTATATTGTGTGGGTATCTGACCAGAGGCTATTCACTGCAGGAAGCGGTATGTATAGCTAGTGAATTCATTACAAAGGCTATTGGGTATACTTCACAGTTTCAGCTTGATACAAATGAAGGCATTTTATATGAAAATTTTTTGAAGGAGTTGAATTAATATGAGCCAATCACAAAAAACAAGATTAATGATTATGACTGCTTTATTTGCTGCCCTTATCTTCGTTGGGACACGAATTAATATTCCAACAGGTATAGGAAGTCATATTGTGCATATAGGAGATGCTCTGATTTATCTTGCGGCCTGTGTTTTACCGATGCCCTATGTAATGCTCAGCGGGGCAATTGGAGCAGGACTTTCAGATTTCACAACGCCTAACTGTATGGTATGGGTTATTCCAACCATCCTTATAAAGCCTTTACTTGTACCTTATTTCACAAGAAACAATCATAAATTTATTTGTCTACGTAACATTTTTGCAGCAGTACTCGCAGGGGTGACTGGAAGTATAGGCTATTTGGTAGCAGAAATTATTCTTATGGGTAATGTGAAGGGGGCACTTTTGGCATTTATACCAGGATTACTACAGCCATTAGGTAGTATGATTGTATTTATTATGATAGGGTATGCTTTTGATACCTTAAAGCTTCAAGGTAAATTAAAAAGACAATTGGAGGGAAATGCATCATGAATATCTTATATAAAATAGACAATAGCTTATATGTGAACTTAACGAATAAATGTCCTTGTGCTTGTACCTTTTGCATAAGAATAGATCATGATAGTGTAAATGGTGAGGATAATTTGTGGTTACCTTACGACCCTAGTATAGAAGAGGTACTAGCAGAATTTGAAAAGCATGATTTAGATAGCTATGATCAGGTTGTACTTTGTGGCTATGGTGAGCCACTTACAAGACTTGAGGTTGCCCTTGAGGTCTTTAAGTATATCCGCTCCAAAAGTAAGGTTACAATCCGCATAAACACCAATGGCTTAGCAGACCTCATTCACAAAAAACCAACTGCTCATTTATTAGAGGGATATGTAGACGCCATTTCAATTAGCTTAAATGCACCTACGGCCGAGGAATATCTAGCCATTGCAAGACCTAAGTTTGGTATAGAGTCCTTTGGTGCCATGCTAAAGTATGCAGAGGACTGTAAGAAGTATATTAAAGAAGTAACCTTTTCTGTAGTAGATGTGATTACTAAAGAGCAAATCGAAGCATGTCGCAAGCTTGCAGAAAGTATGGGCACTCAATTTCGCGTACGTGCCTTTATAGAATAGAGCGGTCATCAATGTTCTAAGGAATAAATGAGTATAAGAGTGATTATACTAAGAATAACTATAGGAGGTCATGCAAATGAAACAAACCATTACAATCAATCCTCAAACACACCTAGGGGAACTTGTAACCTTTTTTCCAGCTATAACTTCTCGTCTTAATGAACTGCATATAGATTACTGCTGCCAAGGAGATCGAACCCTAGAGGCTGCCATGCAGAATGCAGGTCTTTCATCAGATTTCCTTACTGAAGTACAGGAGGCTTATAGTGACTATTTGGCAAGACCGGATAAGCAGCTACCTGTGAGTGAGTTATCTGACGAACAGCTCATTGAACTTATTCTTGAGATTCATCATCAGCCTGAACGTAGTCTGTGGAAGGAATTAGATCAGCTTGTGAATAAGATTTTGCTTGTACATTA
>JAEXBC010000402.1 GCA_023457875.1 Bacillota bacterium
GTGCTGGTACTTGCAAATGGAACAGCTGGTAATCCTATCATTGATAGTGAAGGGGAGGCTTTTGATAAGTTCGCTGCTTGCTTATATGAAGTATGCAAATATATTGCGATTTCCATTGTAAGAGATGGTGAAGGCGCAACAAAACTTTTAGAAGTTAACCTAAATGGCGCAAAATCTTTTGAGGATGGGAAATGCCTAGCAAAAAGCATTTTAACCTCTAACTTAGTTAAAACAGCATTTTTCGGCGAAGATGCAAACTGGGGAAGAATATTTGCTGCGATGGGTTACTCAGGGATTGACTTTGACCCAAATCAAGTAGATATTAGCATAGAAAGTATTGCTGGATATGTAAATATGTTAAAGCAAGGTGTGCCCGTTAAGTTTAGTGAAGAAAAGGCAAAAACCGTTTTAGAAGAAAATGAAGTCAAAATCATTATTTCAATGGGCGAAGGAAATGCAAGTGTTACAGCATGGGGCTGTGACTTAAGCTACGACTATGTGAAAATCAATGGTGATTATAGAAGTTAATGTGGATATTCGGATGATGTGATAAGGGGGATTTTTGAAATGAATGAAGGATTAGAAAAGGCAAAGGTACTTATTGATGCCTTACCATATATTAGAGAGTTTAATGGCAATACAGTAGTTATTAAGTACGGTGGTAGCGCGATGCTGAATCCAGAGATTAATCAGACCATTATACAAGATATCGTATTACTTAAGCTTGTTGGGCTAAAGCCTGTTATTGTACATGGTGGAGGGCCAGAGATTAATCAGATGCTAAATAGACTAGATATTCATTCTGAGTTTATTAATGGGCTAAGGGTAACCACCAAAGAAGCCATGGAAGTTGTTGAGATGGTCCTTGCAGGTAAGGTGAATAAACAAATTGTTGAAATGATTTCAGGTCAAGGCGGCTGTGCCGTAGGGCTTACTGGTAAGGATGGAAAAATATTAAATGCAAAGAAATTGCTTAAGGATGGCATTGACCTTGGTTTTGTAGGTGAAATTGAGCAGGTTAACACAGGACTGATTCAATCCTTAGTAGACAATAACTTTATCCCTATTATTGCACCAATAGGCTCAGATAGCGAAGGAAATACTTATAATATCAATGCAGATTATGCAGCCGTTGCCATTGCTGGTGCACTTCATGCTGAGAAGCTTGTCTTTTTGACAGATGTAGAGGGTGTCCTTAAGGATAAAGATGATCCTAACTCGCTGATTTCCTTCTTAAGCCAAGAGGAAGCTAAAAAGCATATTGAAACAGGTGTTATTGCAGGTGGCATGATTCCTAAGGTAGAATGCTGCATGGAAGCCATTGAACAAGGCGTATCCATGGTGCATATTCTGGATGGACGTAAAAAGCATGCACTGATTCTTGAAATCTACACACCAAATGGTATTGGAACGATGATCTATAAAAAGGGGGAAGAGGCATGAACTCAACTATTGATGAAGGTAATGCGTATATCATGCATACCTACGGACGCTTTCCAATTGTGTTAGAGCATGGAGAAGGCGTTTACCTATATGATGAAACAGGGAAAAAGTATTTAGATATGTATGCAGGTATTGCAGTAAATGCATTAGGCTATCAACATGAAGCTTTAACAAAGGCTTTAAAAGAGCAAGTGGATAAAATACTTCATGTCTCTAATTATTATTACACCCAAAATCTTGTTGAATCCTCAAAGCTTCTAGTGGAAAACTCTATTTTTGATAAGGTCTTTTATTGTAATAGCGGGGCTGAAGCCAATGAAGCGGCCTTAAAGCTAGCTAAAAAATATGGTAAATCAAAAAGTGAAGATAAAACACAAATTATTGCCATGAAAAAATCCTTCCATGGTAGAACCCATGGCGCCCTATCTGTTACAGGACAAGAAAAGTATCAAAAAAGCTTTATGCCTCTTGTTCCTAATATTAGCTTTGCAGAGTATAACAACATTGATAGTGTAAAAGCTTTAATCAGTGACAAGACCTGCGCCGTGATTTTAGAAGTGATTCAAGGAGAGGGAGGCATTATTCCAGCCAAGGCAAGCTTCTTGCAAGAGGTTGAAGCACTCTGTAAAGCACATGATGCCTTACTGATTATAGATGAGGTACAAACAGGAATAGGTAGAACAGGAACCTTATTTGCCTTTGAGCAATTTGGGATTAAACCAGACGTTGTGACAATGGCTAAAGGTCTAGCAGGAGGCGTACCTATTGGTGCGATGGCTTGTACTAGTAAAGCAGATGTCTTTGTGCCTGGTGACCATGCGTCCACCTTTGGAGGCAATCCACTGGCAACAGCAGGAGCAGGGGTTGTGCTTAATGAATTAATAGAAGGCAAGCTTTTAGACCATGTCAAAGAAGTAGGTGAACACCTAAGTAAAGGATTACTTCAGCTTAAAGAGGAGCTTGATTGTATTCTAGATGTACGTGGCATAGGCCTTATGCAGGGAATAGAAATGACCATTCCTGTCCTTGAGGTTGAAAAGAAATGTATTGAAAAAGGAATGCTTACTGTAGGAGCAGGTGAAAAGGTATTACGTTTTGTTCCACCACTTATTATTACTAAATCTGATATTGATAAAGGTCTAGCTATTTTAAAATCAGCTTTACAAGAACTCACACAGTAGGTACAATATAAAAGGGGATGTTGCCAGGCAGCACCTCTTTTTTCATATAGATAAGACGGAGGCAAAGAGATGACAGGAACAATCGTAAATACCGTGGCTATTATAGTGGGTAGCATGATAGGTTTGTTTTTAAAGGGAGGCATACCTAAGCGCTTTGATGATGCGATCATGAAGGCGATGGGTTTAAGTGTGTTATATGTGGGTATTGCTGGCAGTTTAAAGTGCACTGAGACCTTAGTACTGATTTTTTCACTTGTGATTGGTGTGTTAATAGGAGAAGCTGCGGATATAGACAAAGCACTAGCCAATTTGGGCTTATGGGTAGAAAATAGATTTAAGAAATTTAGTAAAGGTAGCAATATTGCAGAGGGTTTTGTTGCGGCAAGCTTGTTGTTTTGCGTAGGCTCAATGGCAATCGTAGGGAGTATTCAAAGCGGCCTTGAAGGAAAACATGATATGCTCTTTGTTAAGTCCATACTAGATGGTGTCATTGCCATCGTTTATACCTCTTCAATGGGAATAGGCGTTGCCCTTTCAGCAGTGGCAGTATTTGTTTACCAAGGAATCATCGCCTTATCTGCTGGCTTTTTGGGGACGGTTCTTATGGAGGAGCAAATCACAAATATTGGCGCCATCGGAAGTGTGCTCATTATCGCATTAGGGTTAAATATGCTGCAGATTACTAAAATTAAGGTGGCTAACTTTTTACCAGCTGTGTTTTTACCAATGATTTATTATATTGTATTGTCTTTATTTCATTTATAAGATGAAAGAAACAAGGCTGTTATACAAAGGATAAATACTACAATGATTGTATG
>JAEXBC010000403.1 GCA_023457875.1 Bacillota bacterium
TCTAAGCACTGTATGAGGGCTTCTATTTTAGGTTGATTGCTTACTAGCTGACCATTAGAACAGCCTACTAAAGCCACCTGATCTCCCTTTTTTAGTAATCTCATCATTTTTCACCCATCCTATTATCCATCTATTTTTATTATAGCAACAATCCTGATTTACTTTTCTGTTTCTGTATCTGTTCTTTACTTGCTGCTTATCTTACGCTTAAAATTGCATCTTATATAAGTTCGCATAGATGCCTTGTTTTTCCATCAGTTGTTCATGTGAGCCCTGCTCTTCTATGCCCTTCTTAGTCAGCACAAGAATCTCATCTGCCTTTCTAATGGTACTTAAGCGATGGGCAATCACTAAGGTAGTACGGTTTTTAGCCAGCTCCTCTAAAGAAGCTTGAATAAAGCGCTCACTTTCATTGTCAAGGGCAGACGTGGCTTCATCCAGTATGAGGATGGGCGGATTCTTCAAAAAGACTCTAGCAATAGAAATACGCTGTTTTTGGCCACCTGATAATCTAATCCCTCTTTCACCAACAAAGGTATCATACCCCTCGGGCAAGCTTAGGATAAAATCATGAATATTTGCCTTCTTAGCTGCCTCAATAAGCTCTTCCTCCAAAGCACATGGCTTTCCATAAGCAATATTTTGCCTAATCGTGCCACCAAACAAATACACATCCTGCTGGACAATGCCGATGTTATCCCTTAGGGAATGCTGTGTAAGCTTTTTAATATCCTGACCATCTATTAAAATACGTCCATCACTTACCTCATAAAAGCGAGGGATAAGGGAGCAAAAGGTGGTTTTCCCTCCTCCTGAAGGGCCCACTAGCGCCACTGTTTTTCCTGCTTTGATATGAATATTGATATTGCTTAATACTTCACCCTCTTCATCTGCATAGCTAAAGGACACATTATCAAAGGTGATATCCCCTTTAACTGCGCAAAGTTCCTTGGCATCCTTTTCATCCTCTAGCTCTGGCTTAGTATGCATAATGTTAAGAAAACGTTCAAAACCTGTCATTCCCTTTTGAAACTGCTCCGTAAAGTTAATCAGCTTCTCAATAGGGTTTAAGTAAGTATTAATATAAAGCACATAGATGGTAAGATCTGCAAGATCCATTTCTCCCCTTGTAATCAAAAAGCCACCTACTAGAACCACGGATAAATATAAAAGATTTTTGAAAAATCCATTACCACTAAAAAATCTGCCCATGATAAAGTAGCTTTCACTCTTGGTCTCCACAAAGGCATCATTGCCCTTATCAAACTTTTCCATCTCAATTACTTCATTGGCAAAGGATTTAACAACACGAATTCCGCCTAAAGAATCCTGAGTAATGGCATTCACCTCGGCAATTTTCTTCCTGTTCTTTGCAAAGACTGATTTCATCTTACGATTATAATACAAGGAAAAAACAAGCATAATCCCTGTGAAGAAAATTAAAATCAATGTCATCTTTAGATTAATCACACTTAAGATAGTAAAGGTCCCTATAATTTTGACTGCGGAAATAAAAATATCCTCTGGCCCATGATGTGCTAGCTCAGATATATCAAATAAGTCATTGATAATACAAGACATCAGCTTCCCTGTATTCACCTCATCATAATAGGAAAAAGAAAGCTTCTCCAAATGTCCAAAAAGCTGTCTTCTCATATCCGATTCCATTCTAGCGCCCATAATGTGTCCCCATGCCGTAATATAATACTGGCAAAAAAATGCAATAACATACATCCCCAGAAGAATACCACCAATAATAAGTATGTATTTTATGATTTCATCCACATCTGATAAAACATAAACCTCATTGATTAAGAATCTCACTAGTAGAGGAAAGGATAAATCTATTCCTGAAAGTGTCAAAGCACAACCCATATCATATAAGAATATCTTGCGATAAGGCTTGTAGTAGCTTATAAAATGTCTAATCGTATGCATCATTTCATCTCCTGTCTTTAGCAATATCTTGTCATTGTATCATAACTGAAACGTGCTTTCAAATCCTTAGAGCCATATTCTTACCTTACACAATGCTAGATATACCTATTATTGTTTGAGCTTATACTCTTATAGCTCCTCTTGCTGTTCCTCACCCTCCGCATATTGATATTCGAGAAGATCTCCAGGTTGACATTGTAACACCTTACAAATGGCATTAATGGTTGAAAAACGCACTGCCTTTACCTTACCTGTTTTTAGATTAGATAAATTCACAATAGATATGCCTACTCGCTCTGATAATTCACTTAGTTGCATTTTTCTCTCTACCAACACTCGGTCTAGTCTTACAATAATAGCCATCTCTGCCTCCCTTATACCGTTTCATCATGTTCTTGTTGAAGATAACAACCATATTTAAAAATCCAAGCCACTAGAATAATTACCATGCCTTCTACAATAGGATAAAAGTCAGCTAATGAAATGGTTATGTTGATGTACTGCCTAAACCTTGGTACATAACTTATGCAAACTATCAATACCAAAAGATGTCTTAAGAAAAATGCACCTATAATGGTAATCCCTATAATCATTAGGCTAGAAGCATTTCTTGAATCAAAGGGTTTTCCTTCTTCTACATTTCCCAAAACATCTATGATCATCTTCATAAAAATAAATGCTTGAATAACATAAGGAATCACCGTTATATAACTCATATGATATAGTTTGCCTAAATCAATTGGCTCATTCATCAAATGAGGCAGTAGTTTAACACCAAGATTTTTACTCGTTAATAAAATTAAAACATCTTTCTCATGGGTTTCCCTGAAGCTAATGAGGAGCATCACTATACCCACTAGGCATCCTATCCACATCAAGCTATACCCTATCTTCATAATCCTTCTCATTATTCCTGCTAGTCGTCTCATCTTATTAAAATGCATTGTTTCGTTCATTTAATCACCCCTTTTCAGAGTATATTATATGTCTAGCCACACAATAGTTCAACCCACTTTTTAATGTTTATCATTAAATTTTTATCGTTATAATTTAAAAACTGCACTTTATAATACAAAGCGGCTGCTGCACAATCGTGCAACAGCCGCTTGATAACTAATATCCTTTTCGTTCTGCTTTTACATCAATATCTTGGTCTTCTAAGATGTACACCTTTAAACCGTGTTGACGACCAAATTGGAGGCACTCACTACGTGAGTTAAAGAATAGGTCAATGATATTTCCTTTAATTGCCCCACCTGTATCCCCGGCTATGGCAATACCATATCCTTCAACATAAATTTTGGTTCCTAATGGAATAACCTTTGGGTCAACTGCAACCATACCAACAAAAGTTGTCATGCCACTTGCAGTTCGATTACCCCATCCATCATCACTAATTGTGTACGCTGTAGCTTCCATGCTATATACCTTTGTATAAGCATAATTTTCACCTGTAAATGGATCGTTAACTGAGTTTTTTACACCCTTAAGTATAATCTTATCAGTTGGTTCTTCGGTTATGGTAACCTCCAGCACCTTTTCATCCACTAATTCATCTCCAAAGTATACTTTTTCTAAAGTTACTTCTTTAAGCCCATTTTTGCCTTCTTGCTTTACTATCGTTTCACCAAATGCTAATTCCGTTGTTTCCACATATTCTGTTTCAAAACCCATTGGTCTTGATTCAGTTACTGTTTCAACACGTTTCGTCTTTACAGTAATCTTCATACCATCTGTAATGACTGTTTCTTTACTAGGTTCAACTACCAAGCCCTCGGCATCTTTTAAACCTTTTGAGTAAATGAGATCTCCTACTGTTGGTAAGCCAGTCTTTAATCTAACGGTTTTTCCGTTTTCAGTATAGCTTACTGTAGGTTTCCATCTTTCTATAGTGATTTTCATATTGTCTTCAATTAGAGTGTCTAATTCTGGTGTCACAGTGTCTTGATCGCCTAAAGTAATCTTCAGCTGTGCTAATAGTTCTTTTACGCTATTGGCGTCTGTTTCATATTGAGTCACTTTCCCGTCATCGACTATGGTAATAATCTTTGACACGGATTGATAGGCTGTAATACTAACTCCTCCTAGCATAAACAACACTACAATCAATAAAGCGATTCTACTTCGATTCTTCATGATATCCTCCTTAAAATGATTGCTATGAAAAGTTTAGTCGTTCTTTACTTTTCAAAACAATTGGTTTTTCTCACTTGATCTGGTGAATCGGGCTTTACTACAACGATTTGGTAATTATAATAATTTTACGCTTATTGCAACTACATTTACGATTGTAATATATATGTTCTACTTTTTCAAGCTTTTTGTAATAATTTTTAAAAATGATTATCCAAAATTATGCTTTTTTAAGCAAAACACCTACGTATTTTCAAGGGTTTTAGTATTATAAATCTCTTTAGTAAAAAAATGTAATTTAACATTTATGTAACACTTTATTAATAACTATTATATGCTTGTATATTATAATTTATTCTAAATATTTATATTTTTATGTTTTTTTAATTAATTATTTTGTTGAGATGATTTTTTGACTTTATTTTTTGCCCATAAAATTTGATAACTCATCTCTATTTTTTACTTTTAATAATCATGAAGTTTAGTATACATAAACAAAATATAAAAACGGCTTTTTTTGTAAAAGCCGTTTTTATATTTTGTTTTTCCCCTTATTTACAAGTCTTTTTTCACTATTCGAAATAAATTCCTAGCATTTTGTGAAGTAATATGTGCTACTTCCTCAATACTTATTCCCTTTATTTCTGCAATTTTTTCAACCACTTCTTTTAAGTAGGAAGAATCATTCCTTTTTCCCCTGTGTGGTACAGGTGCTAAATAAGGTGCATCGGTTTCAATCAAAAGATGCGATAAATCTATTTTTTCTACTACCTCAACTGTCTTTTTAGCATTCTTAAAGGTTAAGGAGCCGCCAACGCCAATATAAAAACCTTTTTTTACATATTCTCTGGCCAGCTCACTTTTTCCAGAAAAGCAATGGATGACCCCTTCCTTTACTCCGCTTTCCATGATGAGATCAAAGGTTTCTTGGCTCGCCTCACGACTATGAATAATCACTGGCAAATCAAGCTCCTTTGCTAAGTGAAGTTGCTTTATAAACCACTGGCGCTGCGTGGGCCTTGGTGAGCTATCGTAATAATAATCTAGTCCAATTTCACCAATTGCCACCACCTTCTCATAGCTTGATAGGCGTCTAAGTTCCTCTAGATCCTCTTCCTTTAGTTCTTTAACCTCATGAGGATGAACCCCTACACTGCAATAAATAAAGGGGTACCTTTTGGCAAGCTCTATACCCGTCTTGCAAGAAGCCATATCAGCCGCCACATTTACAATCAAATCTACCTGCTTTTCCTTCATGCCTAATAGCAGCGCTTCTCTATCCTCGTCAAATCTTTCGTCATCGTAATGTGCATGTGAATCAAAATACATATCATTTCTCCCTTTTTCTACTTTGTAAAAGTAGCTGTCTTATTTTTACTGTTCCACTCCACTTGTACATCAAGTAGGGTTGCAATCTCTGAAACAGGAACAAAAATTCTACCTCCTATAGAAATAGGCGCTGTTGCCATCGTCTTGAGCTGTCCATTTACTGTAATGATTCGACTACCAAGATTCATCTCAATCAGACTTTCTCCAGGTATCGTAATCTTTCCCTTAGAAAATTTGATGGCATTGCTATTTATTCCAACTGCCTCTGCTACGTAACGAACAGGTACCATGGTACGTCCATCAAGGGCCAAAGGTGTCGTATCCATTTGATAGGCTTTGCCATTTTTGATATAGACGCTACTTCCTATAGAAAAGACAGTGATTTGTCTATTAGAATTGTTACTGTTATCCTTATTATTGCCAGAGCTATCTGACTGACCAGGGTTACTATTTGGATTACCACCTAAGTCCGTTGACTTTTCCGATACCATAATGAAGTCCTCAAGATGCTGCCTCTCTTCTGGTTTCTCTGGCCAAAGCGCTTCTCCTCCAATAGAAACCTTATAGCCGCCATCAGGAGATGTATTACTTACTGAGAAGTTAAAATCACTTATTTTTATAACTGAAGTTTTGCGAGAGGTCTTGGTGATTTGAAGCCTCAGCAAATTATCCACTTTATCATCCCATCCAAGTGAATCCACCTTTACATCACCCTCTACCACCTCTACTGTCGGCTTTTTGCTCATGATAATATAAGGTGCCCCTTCAAATTGAATTTCAATGATTCCCTTGTTAAGCATACCTGCTGAGCTTTCTGTAATGGTGATTGCTCCACCCCTTTGATTTTTCACACCTAAGAGGCCATTCACCTTTTGTATGGTAATCTTACTTGACTCCTGAATTTCACCAATGGTCACACTTTGCTTATTAGGTATACCTCTTCCACTAGCAGTTAAGGTAACTTCACCCCTATCAGAAGCCTTCGCGCAAAGCTGCAAGCCTTCAAACTTAAGGGTATTACACTTTTTGCTATCAAAATCAGGTAATTTGATTTCAAAACCAACAATCACATCCTCTTTATAACGTGGGTCCACCTCTACTTTAGACGTAATATTTTTGCCATTTAAAAGAATGGCATCTATATCTATTTGATCCTTTTTCACCTGACGAAAATAACCTTTATCTAGGCTAATTTCCAAGTTAGCATTAGGAACAAAGCTATTAGGTAACTTTTCAGCAATCTCAAAGTCAACACTTTTATTATCTCCAGCTACCACCTTTGCTACTCTCTTTGCTGTGAGCTCTATTCCATATTCAGCAGCCTTGGCTACTTGAAAAGCTGTCATATCCTCTTCACTCAGTAAGCCAATCTCCAAATCCAAATCTCCCTCTTCCATTTTTGCCGCTTCCACCTTAATGCCACTAATAGTTAATCTTCCTTTGGTTTTTGCACTAGTGTCTCTAGGCAAGACAATATATAAGAGTTTTCTATCCTTTCCCCCATCTGTTTCTCCATAGCTTGTCTTAGCCGTTAAATCTTTAAAACCAGCCTCCGTCTTGACACTTGGCAAACTAGAAAAGGAATAAGGCGTTCCCTTTAAGGACAATACCAAAGTACGATCCTCCTTATCTCTTTCACTTGTAAGGCACCCTGCTATTCTTTCTTCTATTATAATGTTACTTAATTCTCCTTCTTTTTCTATGTAGCTTAGGTGCTCTACTGTGACCTTAATAGGCATATCTCGCGTTAACTCAATAAGTGATACTTCTTGTGCCATTACCATACTGGGGCTGATACCCACACTCATTGCCAGCGCTAAGGCCAGCGCTATTTTTTTTGCTTGTTTCATACGCTCTACCTCCTATTTTGATTTTTATCTTCACTTCAAAACTATACGTATTGCCAATTTTAATTTTAATCCTCATTTTATTTTTAATTCTAATAAGTTTATTATAGCAATAATGCATGATTATGGTATAACATTTGTTTTACTTTTTAATTACTTTCTGAGTTTTTCTCTATTATTTCAATACTGCTATTATATCGTTTGCTCTTTTTTATAATTTCTAACTTGTTCTATCATTGTTTACTTGTTTTTATAATTCTTCGCTTGGTTTTATCATGTCTTGTTTGTTTTTATTATTTCTTACTTGTTTTTGTCTTTTTTCACTTATTCCCTGAGGATTTACCTTATAGTAATCCTCTTTGTTATAACCCTTTCTATTCTTCTATTATTTTAGCGCTAAGAAGGTTGATTTTCCTACGTAAAAAGGCGTCTAGAAATAATTATCGTATTATTTCTAGACGCCTATGTATTTCACACCCATGCTGTGATGCTTTTTCCTATAAACTAATGTATTTGCGACTACCTATTATCTTCTTTCCACCTGTATGCGGTATGGCAATAAGTCTCTCTTTTGAAAGGTCTCATCTGTATTTCCAATGGCCACTGAAGATGCTGCTTCATAATCCTCAGGAACACCTACTTTTCTAAGTAATGCTTGATTTTCATTTAGTGCGGTTGTCACGCCGCTTAAATACACATTTCCTAATCTCATTTCTGTAGCAGCCATAATCATATTTTCTAAGATGCAGGCAGCACTACAATATTGTGCTTTTGCATAGGCTCCCTCTAACTTTTTTACTGCCACGATAATGAGGGTAGGCGCATTATAAATAACCTTTCTTTCTATGCCCATCTTAGCATATAAACCTTTAGCATTTTCCTCTAGTTCATTCAATAATGCCTGATCCTGTAC
>JAEXBC010000404.1 GCA_023457875.1 Bacillota bacterium
ACATCAACGGCCTTATCAGCACCTAGTGCCTTTTCTAAAAGTTGTTTTGCATAGCCAATACCACCTTCTGCTATGTACTCTTGTGCCAAGCACATTTCATAAAACTCTTGCAATACTTCCTCTTTCGCTTTAGGGGATACTGCCTTAATACTTGCAATTTCCAAGGTAAGCTGCTCAATATCTTCTTCTTTTAGATACTTAAAGATTTTAGCTGATTTTTCAGGACCTAATGCAATTAAGAGCATTGCTGCTTTCTGCTTACTTGTATAATGTTCTTTTGCCAATGTCATCACTCCCAATCATCATCCGCTAGCCAATTGCGTAATAGGTTAGCTACAGCTTCTGGTTTCTCATCTACAAATTTATCAATTTGTCGTTTTGTTTCTAATGTTTCTTTGACTTCAATCTCTTCAAGTTGTACTTGCTCCTTAGCAGCTTTTAGCATTTCTTCTACTTCAAGCTCTGGCTCAATTTCAACAACCTCTTCATGTTTTCTAAATCTTAGTACAACAAAGGCAATGAGAAGAAGTACCATAATCAGTACCGCATAAGGTAAGTAATCTTTATAATCAATTTCATAGATTTCTTGATCAATAAATACTGGATTTTCATAGGCATTAACCACTACATTTTGAATTCCAGTGGCACTTTTTACAGAATTTACAATGGCCTCATCTACTGCCAATACCTTCTGCTCACCATTATTTACTTTAAACTCGCTCCAGGTAACACCTTGTAAGGTTGGCGCAATTTCCTCTTCTTTATAAATCTTATTTTTAAATAAGTTAACTGATAGAGAGGATTTTTCTAAATCCACGTTACCTTGATTTCTAACAAAAATGGTTTCTTTTTTGTCAGGTGCATATTCAATTTCAGATTGCTTTTCTTTGCTTTGGGTGGCAGTGCCATCATTTTCTTGATAAGTTGGCACATCTCCGCCATTGGCAACGACTCCTGGTTCATCTCCGTTTATACCACTTGTACTTGAACTTGAGGCATTTGTCTCCTTCTTAACGACGCCTCGCGCTTCATCTTCCCCACTCGTTTTATATTCTTCTCTGGATTCTTGGAACTGGTCAAAATCAAGAACAAGATTAGGACTGATTCTCACATCATCATACATATTTCCTAGTAGGTTGGTGACTTTTTTCATCACATCCTGTTCAGCAACTGATTTCATTTCTTGTTGCTTATTTAATGCAAATTGTGATTCTTCGCTTCCAGAATACAGTGTATTACTTTGTGCATCAATAACAACTACGTTCTTTTTATCTAAGTTAGCTACACTTGATGCAATGTATGTAGCAATACCTTCACATTGCTTAGAAGTAAGCGGCTTACTGAGTGTAAGAAATACACTTGCTCTACTTTCCACTTGAGATTGTAAGTAAGCGTTCTTTTGCTCTGGTATTACTAGTTCAATACGGGCCTTTTCAACCCCTTCTATAAGCATCAATGTCCTTTCAAGTTGTTGCTTTCTATATTCATTGTTAGTAAGTGACAATTCCGCTTGTGTAGAAGTCATACTATTTCCTACTACATCTTCAAAACTAAGTCCACTTGTTGGCACATCTGACATAGCTGTATACATCAGCGCCTTTTCATATTGGTTCTCTTGGACTTGGATATTGGTACTATCATTAATAAGTTTATAATCAATGGTGTTCTCTTCTAATACAGCAGCAACCTGAGCTACAGATTTACGATCCATATCCTCTTTAAACAATGTTTTCATTTGAGGTGCTGTCATACGAAGGATTGCAAATATCGCAATAATTACCGCTATAACACCAACGCCTATCTCAATTTTTTGCTTTTTGGTTAAGTTATTCCATTTTTCTACAACTTGTTCTTTTATCTGTTCAATCGTTTCTTGCAACTTATTCACCTCTCTTTACTTACTGCTAGATTAAACAGATAGACTCATAATTTCCTTGTACGCGCTAAGTACGCCATTTCTAACCTGTAAGGAATACTGAAGTAATATACTTGATTTTTCTTGTGCAATAAGCAAACTGGCAATATCATCATTCTTTCCTGTCAAAAAATCAACTGTCATGTTATTTACCTCTTGCTCAGAAGATACATTGGCACTAATCAAATTTTTTGCTGCATCTAAAGCATATGTAAAACTTTCGTTTCCTGTCAATTTGGAACTATCTGTTTGATTTACCTTTTGATTTGTAAGTTGCAAACCTTGAATCGCTGATATCATACTATTTCCTCCTAGAATTATTTGCCGATTTCTAGTGTCTTTTCAAACATTGCTTTGGCGGTATTAAATGAAGTCACATTAGCTTCATAAGATCTACTAGCAGAAATCATATTGACCATTTCGTCAATGGTATTGACATTGGGCATTTCCACATAGCCTTGTGCATTGGCATCAGGGTGAGTCGGATTATACACTAGCGCTCCTTGGCTATCGTCTTGTACAACTTTTGCAATCCTAACACCATTCGTACCACTCAGATTCTTTTTCTTATTGAGTATACTAGCAAAATCACCTTCGTTTTGAATTTGTTCAAAAATAACGGCCTTTCTTTTATAGGGGCCTCCATTTTCAGTTCGTGTTGTATTCGCATTTGCAATATTTTGAGAAATAATGTCTAATCGGAAACGTTGCGCTGTAAGGCCACTTGCTGCCGTATTCATTGAATCAAAAAAGCTCATATACATTTCCTCCTATTATTTTAGATTTTGTAATACTGTAGTAAAACGGCCAAGTTGCGCGTTGACACGGGTGATTAGCGCGTTATACCTTGAGCTAATCTTTGCTTCTTCTGCCATTTCTACATCAATATCAACGTTATTGCCATCCATTCGGTATGAGGAGTTTTGATATTGGGTATATATACGTGGTTCAACTTGATCAAGATCCAGTTCACTCACAGTCGTCTTACTGAGTTCTTTTGATAATATAGACTCAAACTCCACATCTTTTCTCTTATATCCGGGTGTATCAACGTTGCTAATATTTTCACTAATGACATTTTTTTTGACTAATGCCGCGTTTATTGCTTTATTCGTCAAATCTATATTTGAAAAAATATTCATAAGTCCCCCCTATTTTATATTCTATTATGAGATAATTTATAGCCAATAATATTTTTTGTAAATGATTTAATTATTTGTAAAATAATGGCTTTATGTATGTAATTATAAGATTACATATAGGCACTATGATAATTGTTATTATATAATTTTATTGGCTATAAAGCAATAAATATTAACAACCTCTCCATGAAAAATGCATATATTATGGTATATTTTGGTGCAATTCGTCCTATAAATTGTCTTTACTAAACGAATTCTACACAATTTGACCATAATTTTACTTATAAAATATTTCCATTTCTGCTACCAAAGACTACATACTACAGAATACTAAATGCAAAATTATATATTTTTTAATTATTTCAACAAAAGCTAGCATAATAAAAGAAGATACTTGTCGTGTATCTCCCTT
>JAEXBC010000405.1 GCA_023457875.1 Bacillota bacterium
CTTCTAAGGGCAATGTCTTAACTAAATGACATTGCCTCAAAGGGTGCTTTTTGCTTATTGACACTTGTTTAAATGAGTAATATGATACCTATAATACTAGGGTTTAAACGCAATATTTATTTTATTAAGAAAGTTTTTTAGTCACTTAGCTGTAACAATCATCATACTAAAATGAGGGGGAATTCAAATTGGAATTATCAAGAGATGTGATTAAAGAGGTAATCAAAGAGGGAAAGACGGCCCTTGGAATAGAGTTTGGTTCTACCAGAATCAAGGCAGTATTGATAGATGAAAAGCATACGATCCTTGCATCAGGTAGTCATGAATGGGAGAATAGATTAGAGGACAATGTTTGGACTTACAGCTTGGAGGATATTTGGAGTGGTCTGCAAGATAGCTACAAGAATTTAGCTGAAGATGTAATGAATAAATATGAGATTCCTCTTTCGACTGTTGGTTCTATAGGCTTCAGTGGTATGATGCATGGTTATATGGCATTTAATAAAAAAGGAGAGCTTCTAGTGCCTTTTAGAACATGGAGAAATACTACCACAGGAAAAGCATCGGAAGCATTAACAGAGTTGCTTGGATTTCATATACCACAAAGATGGAGTATTGCACACCTTTATCAAGCTATTCTAAATGGAGAAGAGCATGTAAAGGAGATAGACTATGTAACCACATTAGCTGGATACATTCATTGGAAATTAACAGGTGAAAAGGTACTTGGTATTGGAGAGGCTTCAGGTATGCTCCCTATAGATATTGGGACAAAGACATATGACGCTAAAATGGTTCAAAAGTTTAATGAGCTGATTGCATCTTATAAGTATCCATGGAAACTAGAGCAGATTTTACCAAAGGTTTTGACGGCGGGTGAGGCAGCAGGTACACTGACCCGGGAGGGAGCTAGTCTGTTAGATGTGACAAAGCAGCTAAAAGCTGGTATTACCCTATGTCCACCAGAAGGTGATGCAGGAACGGGTATGACAGCAACAAATAGTATTACCAAGCGAACAGGAAATGTGTCAGCAGGTACCTCTGTTTTTGCCATGTTGGTATTAGAGAAGGAATTAACAACGGTTTACGAGGAAATTGATTTAGTAACCACACCTACAGGAAATTTAGTAGCGATGGTACATTGCAATAATTGCACATCCGATCTAAATGCTTGGGTCAACCTATTTAAAGAGTTTGCAGAAAGCTTTGGTATGGAAGTGGATATGAATCAATTATTTGCTACCTTATACAATAAAGCATTAGAAGGTGAAGCTGATTGTGGCGGCTTACTAGCATATAATTATTTCTCAGGTGAACATATTACAGGGTTTGAAGAAGGCAGGCCGCTATTTGTCAGAACACCGGATAGTAAGTTTAATTTAGCCAATTTCATGCGGGTGCATTTGTTTACAGCCTTAGGAGCACTTAAAACTGGCTTGGATATTCTGATGAAACAAGAAAAAGTTCAGGTAGATGAAATCTTTGGTCATGGTGGCTTATTTAAGACGAAAGGTGTTGGACAAAAAATAATGGCAGCGGCAATTAATGCCCCTGTATCTGTTATGGATACTGCAAGTGAAGGCGGTGCATGGGGAATTGCTATACTAGCTGCATATATGAAAAACAAAGAGCAAGGAGAAAGTCTAGACGATTACTTAAAAAATAAGGTATTTTTAGGTGCGACAGGTACCAAGGTTGAACCAGAACAAAAAGATGTTGATGGGTTTGATAAATTTATTAAACGCTATAGCGCATCACTTGCTATTGAAAGAGCAGCAGTAGAAACTTTGAGATGAGGTGGAGTTAAGGATGTTAGAGGCATTAAAGAAACGGGTTTATGAGGCAAACATGGAGCTTCCTAAAAGAAAGCTAATTACCTATACATGGGGGAACGTAAGTGAGATTGACAGAGAAAGTGGTTATTTTGTTATTAAACCAAGTGGCATAGATTATGATCAGTTATCGCCAGAGGATATGGTGGTGATGGATTTAGAGGGGAATAAAGTAGAAGGAAAATACAAACCCTCATCAGATACGCAAACTCATATTGAGTTATATAAAGCTTTTTCACAAATAGGGGCAGTTGTACATACCCACTCACCATGGGCGACTTCTTGGGCCCAGGCAGGTAGAAGTATTCCTTGTTATGGAACTACCCATGCAGATTATTTTTATGGTAGCATTCCTTGCGCAAGAAGTCTTACAAAAGAGGAAATAGAAACAAATTATGAAACAAATACAGGTCTCGTTATTGTTGAAGCCTTTGAGAATATGAATCCGATGTACATTCCTGGCGTGTTATGCATCAACCACGGCCCCTTTACTTGGGGAAAAGATGCCATGGAAGCTGTTCATAATGCAGTGGTCCTTGAAGAGGTAGCAAAGATGGCCTATCAAACAGAAAGGATTAATAGCCTTGTTACGCCAGCACCTGATGCCATAAAAGACAAGCATTTTATGAGGAAGCATGGAAAAGATGCGTACTATGGACAGAAGTAAATAAGCTAGAAAGGATCTATATAGGACTAAAGCCTATAAAGTAAGCCATTGATTCATAAAAAAATGAATAAATAAAAAGCACCCGTTTGATAAACTTCTGCCTAGTGGACAAGGCATTTATCAAAAGGGTGTTTTTTAATTTGTTAGAATAGAAAAAAATAATGCAATCATTAGAAAATACAATATAAACAAATAAACAAAATAATTTTTAAAATATGTATTATTTGCACATTGCTTTTCTTGGTAGATATTTACGTTATTCATGATATACTATATTATAAATAAAAAATTCGCTACTAGATATGTTGTTTTTGTATAAAAACAACAACGGCTTGGAAGGAATATTTTGCATGATAAAAAAGGATAAAAACACAATTACTATCATGATCTACTTGGTTATGGTCATTATTGTAGTAATCACTATTGTAAACATTTTTTTCTACAGGGAAAAGCTTTTGTTCTCAGATGCTTCAAATAAAACCAACTATCATGAATATGAAAAGCACTATGCGATGCTTACAAGCCAAACAGACTTGCCCTTTTGGCAAGCTTTTTATCAAGAAGCTAAAAGTGAAGGTGAAAAATATAATGCCTATGTGGAGTACATGGGACAAGATTTATCTAATGATTATAGTGTTCATGATTTATTTAGAATAGCTATGGATTGTGGTGTAGATGGGATTATCGTTGAAGCTGATGACAGCAGTGAAATGACAGAACTTATTAATGAAGCGGTACAAAGAGATATTATCGTTATTACAATCTTACATGATAATCAGGAAAGTGAACGTCAGTGTTTTGTAGGGATTAATAATTATAATTTAGGACAAATTTACGGGGAACAGCTGGTCAATATAGTAGATCAAAATACGAGAAAGATCATCGTTCTTGTGGATGCCATTAATCAAACTGCAAATCAAAACATTATTTATTCTGGGATCAAGGAAATGTTAGGGAAAAATAATATCAATAATAATCTCATAGATATGGAGCCCGTAATCATTGATAATGAGAGTGCCTTTAGTGCAGAGGAGGCAATAAGAGATATTGTCATAGACGCCAAGAACCTACCAGACATTATGATTTGCCTAAGTAGTATAGATACCCAATGTGCCTATCAAGCTGTAGTAGACTACAATAAAGTTGGTGAAATTAGTATTCTTGGTTATTATAGTTCGCCAGATATTTTAGCTGCCATACAAAAAGAAATTATACAATCAACTGTCTCTATAGATGCAAAACAGATGGCAGACCTTGCTATTACTGCAATCAACGAGTATGAAACAAGTGGTTATGTAAGTGATTACTTGCCTGTGGATGCACATTTAATCACTTTGCAAAATGTAGATGACTATATAGAAGTTAAAGACACTGATATAGAAGATAAAGATGTACAAGTCAAAGAAGAATAGACAGAGTATAAAAGTAAAAGGTAATAAATTCTGCAAGACTGTTTGGAGTGAGAAGATAGTGAAGGACATTATTCATGCAATAACCCATAAAAGATATGCTTTAACAATACGCTTTAAACTTACTGCAATGTTTGTGTGTACATGTCTGATTATTTTTGTTGTCAACATATTTATGTATGTCAATGTAAGTGTAATGACGGATCAATTAAATGAGGTATATATTACCAACATTAATCTTAATGAGTTATCTGATACACTTGCTTCTGTCCAAGCAAATATGACAGATTATCTTAATACAAAAGGCTCACAGTCATTGCAGGGGTACTATCATGCAGAGAATAAATATAGTAAGCTTCTAAACAATTTAAATACCACTATTGTGGATAATCCCAAACTACTTATGGAAAAAAACATAAAAAATATGTCAGAAGCCTATCTACTACTTACCAGCAATACAGTGCAAGCAAAGCGTGGTAGAAATGTAGAAAAATATAATGAGGGGTATGAAGAAGCTTCGATGCTATTTACCTATATTTCTAATTACATTAATAGTCTTAATAACCAGCAGTTTAAAACGAACTCAAATAACTTTGAAGCAATTTCCATTTCATTAGGCTATTTAAAAAATATCAATACTACTGTATTAATTTCAGCGATTATACTTAGTGTATTTCTTGTGTATATGTTAACTAGAAGCATTACTAATCCTTTGAATCAACTTGCTAAAGCAGCTAATGAGGTTGCAAAAGGAAATTTTGATATAGAACGAGTGGAAGTGAAATCTTCAGATGAAGTTGGTATTGTATCGAAAGCCTTTAATAAAATGATTGTAAGTATAAAGGAGTATATTAGTCAGATTAAAATAAACCTAGAAAAAGAAAATCTTATGAAAGAAAATGAACTGATTATGGCAGGACATCTAAAGGACGCCCAGCTAAAATATTTGCAGGCACAGATTAACCCTCATTTTTTGTTTAATACCTTAAATGCTGGCGCTCAGCTAGCTATGATGGAGGACGCCAGTAAAACATGTCTTTTTATTGAAAATATGGCTGATTTCTTTAGGTACAATATCAAAAAAATCAACGAGGATGCCACACTAGAGGAAGAAATACGACTGGTAGATAACTATGTTTATATTATTAATGTTCGCTTTTCAGGAGAAATACACTATGAAAAAGTAATACAGGAGGATTTGCTTAAGGTACGTGTACCTAGTATGATTTTGCAGCCTATTGTAGAAAATGCTATTAACTACGGCGTGAGAGATGCGGAAGGAAAAGGCAAGATTAAAATGAAAATATATGCCGAAGACGACCAAATTTATATCAGCATTAAAGATAATGGGATTGGTATCGAACCAAATAAGATTGAACATATTTTAAGTGATGAAATAGTAGAGGCAGACTTGTCAAAAAATGCAAATGGTATTGGGCTTAGAAATGTGATTAATCGATTAAAACTTTATTTTCAGTGCGAAGACGTCATTGAAATTGTTAGTGAAGGAAAAAACAAAGGGACAGAAGTGATTATTCATATACCTGATACAAGGCAAAATGAAGAAGCTTGACGAATAATGAAAAGATAGAGGAGACTTGATGATGTATAGAATTATGCTAGCTGATGATGAGGGGATTGTTATTGATTCTCTTAAATTCATTATCGAAAAAAACTTTAAGGACTTATGTACCATTGAATATGCAAAAACAGGTAGAGGGGTTATTGAGCTGGCAGAAAGATACAGGCCAGATATTGCATTTATGGATATTCAAATGCCTGGAATTAACGGGATTGATGCTATAAAAGAGATTAAAAAAGTCAGCCCTTCAACTATTTTCATTATATTGTCAGCCTATGATAAATTTGATTATGCGAAGGAGGCTGTAAATCTAGGAGTACTTGAATACTTGAATAAGCCGGTTAATCAAAAGGTCATTGTTGAAGTGATTCAAAAAGCCATGAACATTATTGATGAGCAAAAGGAGAAGAGAAGCTATGACTTATTAGTAAAAGAGAAGCTTGAAATAGTGATCCCTAGCTTAGAGGCAGGCTTTGTTTATTCTATCCTTTTTCAAGAGGAATCCCCTAATGACATCATCAAATATAAAGAACTTTTGGGTATTACCCAACAATATGGGTATATGATGGTACTTGAGTATGGTGATGCTGTTGAAGGAACTGATTTAAGTAATACAGTAGGTATAAGTATTAAGGCACAGAGCTTTTCCTACACAATAAGAGAAGTGGTGAAGGAGTATTTCCAGGCAGTAGTAGGTGCTAGTATGACCAACAAAACCATCATTTTTATTTCCTATAATCAGTCTGAATTAGGCTATAATGAGCGCATCGCCATTATCGAAAGTGCTAGAGAAATGCTCAATAAATTAAAACAAAAAATTGATGCTGTTTTTAGAATTGGTATAGGTGATGTCAAGCCTATGGAAAAGTTAGTGGATTCTTATCGAGAAGCTATGAAGGCTATGAAGAATTCAAGTGAATCAGTAGTACATTTTAAAGATATGCCCCTAAGGTGTAACTATGAAGAAAATTACCCTGTTGAAACAGAACAAGCTTTATTTGATAATATTTCCCAAGGCAAATTACATGAAGTGAGGGAAGCGGCAAATAAGTATTTTGACTGGATGCTTGACAATTATTCAGAGTTTGAGATGGATATAAAATTAAAGACGTTAGAATTTGTCTTTTTCGCTGAGAGAAAAGCTTATTTAAATGGTGGGATGACGTATCAATTTAGTAATAGAAAGGGCTATTTAGAGACCGTTATAGGAATAAAAAGCTATGATGAGCTTAAAAAGTGGTTTTTAGAGAAGCTCTCAGAGGCCTGCGTCAATGTGATTACCAAGAAAAGTGAACATTCTCATAATTGTATTGAAAAAGCCAAGCAATATATCTTGGAAAACTATCAAAGGGATATTTCTCTTGAGGAGGTATCTCGAAAGGTTGACATTAGCCTATATTATTTTAGTAAACTCTTTAAGGATGTAGTAGGAGAAAATTTTATTGAATACTTAACCCGCGTTCGAATTGAAGCGGCCAAGAAATTATTGCGTAGTGAGCTTAGTATCAAGGAAGTTGCTATAGAAGTAGGCTATAAGGATTCAAATTATTTTAGTCGTCTATTTAAGAGATGCACCGGTGTTACACCTACAGAATTTAAGGAGGGGAACAATCAGTGAAAAAGAGAAGATTAGCTCTATCTTTGCTATGCCTATGTCTTTTGGGAAATGTTGGTTGTGTAGCAAATACCAGACAAAATGCACAAATCCAAGATACTAAAGACGATAAGTTAAAAATTGGATTTTGCGTAGATTCCTTTCTGATTGAGAGATGGCAAAGGGAAAAGGATGTTTTTGTTTCTAGAGCTCAAGAATTAGGAGCAGAAGTCAACGTTCAAGATGCTAATGGGGACATTAAGGAGCAAATTGCTCAAATAGAATATCTGATTCAAAAGAAGGTGGATGTTATTGCTATCATTCCTATAGATGCAGCCCCTTTAAATGAAGTGATTAAGAAGGCAAAAAGAGCCGGTATCAAGATCATAGCGTATGACCGACTTATAACCTATGCGAATGTCGACTTATATA
>JAEXBC010000406.1 GCA_023457875.1 Bacillota bacterium
ATGCAATGGTTGGTACAGTTGCTAAATTAGGTCTGCTTGCAGGTGATGCATTTAATAGTAATGATGAAATTATAGCTTTTTCCGAATTAATGAATAAGTCGTTTAAAATAAGTGGTGCTAGCACTCAAGAATCAACTAATGCAATGTATCAATTAACCCAAGCCATGGCTTCGGGCCGATTGCAGGGTGATGAATTTAGATCAATTATCGAAAATGCTCCAATGTTGGCAAACGCAATAGCTGAGTATTGCGGAGTATCGCGCGGCGAATTAAAGGAACTCGCCTCTGATGGTGCAATTAGTGCTGACATTATTAAGGCTGCCGTATTTTCTTCAGCGAGGGACATAGAAGATAAATTTGAAAAAATGCCTATGACTTTTAGTGATGCATGGACAGAAATAAAAAACACTGCTGTACAACGGTTTTCTGCACTTATGCAAAAGGTAAATGCAGTTCTTAATTCTAATACGGGAAAAAATATGATAAATGGCATATCAAGTGCCATTGGTGCAATGGCAGCAGTATTAGGTGCAGTTTTTGATATGGTAATGGGCGTAGCTAATTTCTTTTCAGATAACTGGGCAACAATGGAACCCGTTATATGGGGTATTGTTGGGGCATTTGTAATTTATAACAGCGTACTGGCTTTATACAATACTTACAAAGCGATTGCTGCAGGACTAGAAGCTTATCATGCAGCTAAAGCAGCGTTTGCAGCAAGGGCTACACTAGCCGAGGCAGCAGCAACAACGACTGCAACAGGGGCACAAGTAGGGCTGAATACTGCACTTTTAGCGTGTCCTCTGACATGGATTATAGCAGCCATTATTCTGGTTATTGTGTGTATCTATTCTATTATAGGGGCAATTAATAGTTTGACAGGTACTTCTATAAGTGCAACAGGTGTTATAATGGGGGCATTTGGAGTTGCTTGCGCAGCTATTGTAAACATCCTACTTGGGGTAGTTAATTTCATAATCGGAATAGGTGTGGAGTTATATAATTTAATTGCCACATTTGCAAATTTCTTTGCAACAATCTTTAATAATCCAGCAGCTGCAATAATTGATCTGTTTGCAGGAGTATTTGATTTTATATGTGGAATAGTAGAAGGCGCAGCTGGGATGATAGATACTATATTAGGCACAGATTTGAGTGGCGCTATAGCAGGTTTTAGGAAGGATTTTGAAACCGCTGTTGATGATATTGTGGGAGATAGTAGGGTTGAAGTGTTACAGAAGGTTGACCAAGATGATTTTCAATTTGATAACTTGGACTATAAAGAATATTGGGATGCAGGATATAGCACTGGATCATATGTTGATGATAAGTTAGGTTCAATGTTTAGTATGCCTGATTTGAATAGCAATCTACCTGACTACTCCTCTATGGGGCAGAACCTAGACAATATAGCAGGAGATACCGGTAAGATGGCGGATAGCTTAGATACGTCTGAGGAGGATTTAAAGTATCTTAGAGATATCGCAGAGCAGGAGGTTATTAATAGGTTTACAACAGCAGAAATTAAAGTCGATATGACCAACCATAACAATATCAGTAAAAATACTGATTTTGATGGCGTTGTATCCTATCTTGAAAGTGCTCTTTATGAAACAATGGTAGCAGCTGCTGAGGGGGTGCATGACTAATGTATCTATTTTATTTAGGGGAGGTGCAACTACCCGTTGCGCCCTCTAAGTTTCAAATTAAAATAAATGGTAATAACAAAACAGTAACGCTTATTAATGAAGGAGAAGTTAATTTAATTAAGCCTACAGGATTAAGCGACATAAGTTTGGATGTATTATTACCTAATGTAAAGTACCCATTTGCTAGTTATCCTGATGGCTTTAAGGACGCGGAGTATTATCTTGGGGTGCTTAGAGAATTAAAGGCTTCTGATAAACCATTCCAATTTATAATATCTAGGGAAACTCTTTCTGGAGGGTATCTGTTTGATACGAATTTCAAGGTAACTATTGAAGATTATACGATAACTGAAGACGCTGACAAATACAGTTCTGACGTTGGAGTAAGTATTAAATTAAAGCAGTACAGAGAGTATGGGACAAAAATCTTATCACTTAGTACTAATGCTTCACAAAGCGGTAGTCAAGAAGGCAATGCTAATAAGAAGGCTACTGCTAAAGTTGAAGAGAAGAGAGAGTCAGAGAAAGCTACTTCGAGAACACATACAGTAAAGAGTGGTGAAACATTATGGGCTATATGTAAGAAGGAACTTAATGATGGCGCAAAGTATAAAGAGATAGCAGCTTTAAACGGCATCAAAAATCCTAATCTGATTTATGCAGGGCAGGTGATTAAGCTTGGATAATTATGTAGAAGTGCTTATTCAAAATGGAGATATTATTTACCAGCCTGTTATTGAGGATGAGATTACATGGGAAACTGAAAGAAAAGGAGTACCAGGTAAACTCACCTTTAATGTATTAAAAGACCAGCTCATAAGTTTTCAGGAAGGTAATCCAGTAAGGTTTATTTATAAGGGTAACAAGGTTTTCTATGGATTTGTGTTCGAGAAGTCTAGGGATAAAGGCAATATTATTAAAGTAGTTGCCTATGATCAGCTAAGGTACTTTAAAAATAAAGAAACCTATGTTTACAAAAATAAGACTGCTGGCGCCTTGCTTAAGATAATTTGCAATGACTTTAGGTTAAAGTGGGGTAATGTAGAGGATACAAAATATGTAATTGCTTCAAGGGTTGAAGACAATACTACCCTATTTGATGCTATGCAAAACGCTTTAGACCTCACCTTGCAAAACAAAGGTAAGATGTATGTACTATATGATGATTTTGGGAATTTAGCATTAAGAGATGTAGAGTCATTAAAACTTGATTTAATCATTGATGCTGAGACCGCGCAAGACTTCGATTATAAGTCATCAATAGATGGTGAAACCTACAACAAAGTGAAACTAAGCTATGAAAATAAAGAGACTGGTAAGCGAGAAATATATATAGCTCAAGACGGAACCAACATTAATAAGTGGGGCATACTACAGTACTTTGATACCATTGATGAAAAGACAAACGGTAAGGCAAAAGCTGATGCACTACTAAAGCTATATAATGATAAGACTAGAAATCTAAGTATTAAAGATGCCTTTGGAGATGTCAGGGTTCGTGGTGGATCAAGTGTTATTGTTAATCTCAATTTAGGGGATGTTAATGTAAGAAATTATATGCTAGTTGAGAAGGTTAAGCATACTTTTTCTAGTAATTTACATACCATGGATTTAACGCTCAGGGGCGGAACTAAGAAGGGAGTGAACTTTAGTGCCTAATATAGTAGAAATCATAAAGCAAGCAGCTACTGAAGCAAATGAGGCAACAAAACCTATGAATATACTTATTGGAGTCGTTACAAGTGAAAGTCCTTTGATTATTACAGTAGAACAAAGA
>JAEXBC010000407.1 GCA_023457875.1 Bacillota bacterium
CTTCATAGCAGCTTTAATATCATCAATTGCATTATAAATAACACGATATAACCTAATATCCACTTGTTCATTATCAGCAATAGCCTTTGTGGCAGCTTCTGGACGAACATTAAAACCAATAATAATAGCTCCAGATACAGCTGCAAGTTGAACGTCGTATTCAGTAATCGTACCTACACCACCGTGGATTGTTCTAATTCTAACTTCGTCATTACTTATTTTTTCTAGACTTTGGCGTACTGCTTCAACTGAACCTTGTACGTCAGCTTTGATAATAATATTAAGCTCCTTCATTTTACCTTCTTGAATTTGAGAATATAAGTCATCCAAGGATACTTTATTTGGTGTTTGACCTATCATATGAATACGTCCTTGAGCTGTAATACGTTCAGCAACTTGACGCGCTTGCTTATCGCTATTAGCCACATAAAACATCTCTCCACCTGTTGGCACTTCAGATAAACCTAAAATTTCTACTGGCGTTGAAGGACCTGCTTTTTTAACACTCTTGCCTTTGCTATCTACCATAGCTCTTACACGACCATAGGCAGAACCTACCACAATCGGATCACCTACTTGAAGGGTTCCACTTTGAACAAGTACAGTAGCTACAGGACCTCTTCCCTTATCTAACTGTGCTTCAATAACAGTTCCTCTTGCCTTGCGTTTTGGATTAGCCTTTAAATCTGACATTTCAGCTACAAGTAATATCATCTCAAGCAGATTTTGAATACCTTCTTTTTTGAGTGCTGATACTGGTACACAGATGATGTCTCCACCCCAGTCCTCCACAAGTAAGCCTTGATCTGCTAATTCTTGCTTCACTCTATCTGGGTTAGCACCTGGCTTATCAATTTTATTCATAGCAACAATGATTTGTACATTTGCTGCTTTAGCATGATTAATCGCTTCAATTGTCTGTGGCATAACCCCGTCATCAGCAGCAACCACTAATATCGCAATATCTGTGACCTGAGCCCCTCTCATACGCATTGCAGTAAATGCCTCATGACCAGGTGTATCTAAAAAAGTGATTTTCTCACCGTTGATACTAATAGAAGATGCACCAATGTGCTGAGTAATTCCACCTGCCTCTGCTGAGGTAACATGAGTTGAACGAATGGCATCTAACAAAGATGTCTTACCATGATCTACGTGTCCCATTACAACAACAACAGGAGGACGTTTTTCTAAGTCTTGTTCATTATCTTTAAGTTCTCCAAAGACTTCTTCCATGACGTCTTTTTCTTCTTCTGGCTCAACAAGAATATCATATTCTTCAGCAATTTGGGTTGCTAACTCATATTCTATTTCTTGGTTAATATTAGCAATTATCCCTTTTTTCATTAGGTTTTTTATGATTTCAGATGAAGTGACGCCTACTTCTGACGCAAAATCTTTGACGGATATACTTGGTGGTAATTGAATTACTCTTATACCATCCTCGGTGGTTTCTGGTTCATTCGCTAATTCATTCGTTGGTTTATTATTCATATTTTTATTATCTATTATGCCTTTCTGCTTCTTTTGTTTATTTTTCTTGTTCTTGTTAGACTCACTCTTCGTACGTTCAACTACATTGGTCTTGTTATTTTGACTTATTTGTTCCTCTACATTCTGTATCGTTTGGTTTTTGCTTTTCTCTTGAGGTGGTTCTTTCGTATTATTATTTGTCTGCGCTTGAAGATTTTCCTGCTTCTGCGCTTTAGGCTCTTCCTCTTTCTGCTCTTTAGCATGGTTGTCACGTAGCTCTTTATAATATTTAACGATTGAATCGAACGCTTCATTTTCTAAAGTACTCATATGGCTATGTACTTCAAAACCATATTCTTTTAATTTATCCATTATTTCCTTACTAGTAACTTCAAATTGTTTGGCTACCTCATATACTCTGATCTTAGACATATATCTACCTCCAAATGTTATTGACTGCTATTTATCATCTCGTTAATCCTTTTCGCAAATTTTTCTTCTATTATTGCAATAACTGCACGCGGCTCTTTTCCAAGTATACCTCCAAGCCTTTCTTTTGTTCCCCACACCACGCAAGGAATACTCCGATAACTCGTTTTATCATGAAATAGTTTTTTTGTATTTGATGATGCATCTACTGCAACGATGACTAAGAAAGCTTCTTTTTTCATCACCGCTTCTTTTGAAGCAAATTCACCTGCAACCAGCATTCTTGCTTTTTGGCATAAAGCAACCATTTGATAAATTCTATTCTCCATCGCAGCATTCAAACTCTTTTCTTAGTTGTTCATAAATTGCTTTATCTACAGGCATTTTAAAGGAACGTTCTAATCCTTTATTCTTTTGGGCTTGCTCTAGGCATATCATGCTATTACAAATATAAGCACCTCTTCCTGGCTTTTTACCATGAAAGTCTAAAGAAAAGTTACCTTCTTGATCTCTTACGATACGAATCATTTCTTTTTTATTTTTCATTTCATTACAACCCGTACATTTGCGCAAGGGAATCTTTCTTTGCTTCATAACTTATTCCTCCTGTATCGCTTCAACGCACTTAATATCAATTTTCCAGCCAGAAAGCTTAGCTGCTAAACGCACATTTTGCCCACCTTTACCAATGGCAAGGGTTAAGATGTCGGCTGGTACAATGACCTTAGCATTTCTTTCACCTTGATTTTCTTCAAGTTCTACATCAAGGACTTTGGCAGGACTTAATGCTTCTTTTATAAAGACTTTAGGATCTTCATTCCAGTGTACCACATCAATCTTTTCACCATTAAGTTCCTGTACAATATTATTGATACGTTTGCCCTTTTCTCCAACGCAGGCACCTACTGGATCAACTAATGGATCGTTAGAAAATACTGCTATCTTAGTACGGGAGCCTGCTTCTCTGGCAATACTTTTAATGATAACTGTGCCATCTTTAATCTCTACTACTTCTTGTTCAAACAAACGTTTTACAAGTTCTGGATGGGTACGAGAAACAATGACTTGTGCACCACTGTTCTTAGATTTTCCTTCCACCTTGTTCTCATTTTTATTAAAGTCTTTGACATTAAGCAAATAAAATGCTTTATAAGCACCAATGCCATCTCCTGTTTCCATTTGTCCATCGAAATCATCATTTGGCATAGCTTCTGTAGCTGGAAGAGATGCCTCTGTAAAATCAAGTTGTACGATATAGCCATTTTTTTCTTTTCTAAGGACTTTACCTTTTACAATATCATTAAGTTTGACACTATACTCTTCGTATACCATTTGTCTTTCAGCTTCTTTTATTTTTTGTATAACTACCTGTTTAGCATTCTGAGCTGCTATGCGTCCAAAATTTCTAGGGGTAATTTCTATGTCAATCACATCTTCTAATTGCATGATTGGATTTAATGCTTGTGCCTCGGATAATTCTATTTCTAGTAACTCATTGGTTACTTCCCCATCAGGCACTACTGTTTTGCTTGCAAATACTTTTACATCCCCTGTTTTTTCATCAATATTGATTTTAATATTTTGTTTACCATTGGTGCTAATACCAAAATGTTTTTTACAAGCTACTTCTATAGACTGTTTAATGGCATCAATGAGCTTTTCCTTATTAATTCCTTTTGACTTTGCAATTTGATCAATTGCAGTAATAAATTCTTGGTTCATTTCAATCCTCCTCAAATATTTCTACTCCTATTGGTTAAAAGGTAATGGCTAACCTTACAACAGCTACATTTTTTGTGTCGAAAGCTAAACTTTTTCCTTCATCCTCAATATAAATTTTATCTTTTTCCTTATTAATTAATACTCCCGTAAAGTGCTTTTGGTTATTAACTGCTTCATATAGTTTTACATCAACTAAACGTCCCTTAAAGCGTTCAAACTCTCTATCCTTTTTCAAAATGCGATCAAGACCTGGTGAACTCACTTCAAGGGTATAAGGTTCCTTTATAGGATCTTGTTCATCTAATACCTTTTCAATGGCACGGCTTGTGATTTGGCAATCTTGAATATTAACCCCACCATCTTTATCAATATATATTCTTAAATAGTAAGCTGGCCCCTCTTTTACGTATTCAACATCAACTAGTTCATAAGAAAGTTCTTCAAGTATTGGTGTTAAATAACCTTCCACTGCTTCAACAATTTGTTTCTTATTCATATATTCATCCTTTCCTATAGTTTAGCTTAATTAGCATTATCTATACATCTATACAATACGAAAGAGTGGGTAGAAACCCACTCTTCCTCGTGACTTAACCATTATAATGGATTTATTATACTACCATTTAAAAGTAAAATCAACCCCTCATGCCTTATAAACCTTTATTCCATCTTTTGAAGTTCTTGCATAAAGGCTTCAAAAAGTTCTTCTTCCTTAACTTTTTTAATAATCTGACCCTTCTTAAAAATTAAGCCTTCCCCTTTTCCACCTGCAATGCCTATATCTGCTTCTCTCGCTTCTCCAGGACCATTGACAACACAGCCCATAACAGCAATCTTAATATTTTTCTTCATATTTTTTGTTGCAGACTCTACTCGGTTAGCTAGTTCGATTAATCCAATTTCAGTACGACCACAGGTTGGACATGAAATGATTTCTACACCATACTGCCTTAGTCCTAATGCCTGAAGCACATTTTGGGCACACTCGATTTCTTTTATTGGCTCATCTGATAAAGAAACACGTATCGTATCGCCTATGCCTCTGGATAGTATAGCACCTAATCCCACAGAAGATTTAATAGTTCCCTTATATAAGGTTCCTGCTTCCGTAATGCCTACATGAAGTGGATAATCATAACGCTCAGCGAAGGCTGTGTAGGCCTTGATTGCAAGTGGTACATTAGAAGCTTTTAAGGAAATAACAATATCTTTAAAATCCAGTGCCTCTAAAATACGAATGTGTTCACTTGCACTTTCTACCATTGCGCTTTCGTTGACTCCACCAAAACGTTGTAAGATTTCCTTACTGATAGAGCCAGAATTAACGCCTATTCGAATAGGGATATGATATGCCTTCGCCTTTTCCACTACCATTTGTACATATTTTTCATTGCCTATATTGCCCGGGTTAATTCGTAATTTGTCTACTCCGTTCTCAATAGCCATCAATGCTAAGCGGTAGTCAAAATGAATATCTGCAACTAAGGGAATATGAATCTGACGTGCAATTTCGCCAATTGCCCTTGCAGCTTCTTCATGAGGAACTGCCACACGTACCAATTCACATCCTGCTTCTTCAAGTCTATGAATTTGCTCTACCGTCGAACTAACATCTTGAGTTTTGGTATTTGTCATAGATTGAATAACAATAGGATTTCCCCCACCAATTGCTAAGTCCTTGACGCGTACTATACGCGTATTTTCTCTTGTATTAAATGCCATTACATCAACCTCATCACATCATTATAGATTAATACCACTGTTAAAGCCATCAAAAGCACAAAGCCAACAAAATGAACTGCGCCTTCTTTTTCTGGGGGAACTGGCTTACCTCTTACCATTTCTAGTAGAATAAAGATAATTCGCCCACCATCTAAAGCAGGTAAAGGTAATAAATTGACTATAGCTAAATTGGCTGAAAGCATAGCTGCAATATATCCCATATTAATAAAGGCTACACTAATTCCACCTGCCTGCATACCCGCATCCCATATCTTGGCACTTTGATCCACAACACCTACAATACCTGAAAGTTGATCCATTCCCACTGCTCCAGTAAAAATGGATATAAGTGCCTTCCATAGCTCTACGATAAGTATACACGCTGCAATAACGCCGCCTTTTATATTTTCCCAAAAATTAAAATGAACCGTTGTAGGTGAAAAACCTAATCGAGAACGTCCTTCTTCTTCCATCCATCTCGATGTGAGCTGAAGCTTTAAAGTTTCTTCTCCTCTCTGAATGGTTAAGACATAGGTTCTTGGCTGCTGCTCAAGTACTTCAGTAATATCCGATAAACGCCTTACCAAATGGTTATCGATACTAACAATTTTATCTCCTACCTTTAGTCCAGCTTCTATAGCTGGCATATTGGGTTCTAATGTTTCAATCACATTACTACCGTAGCCTGTATAACCAATAATCACACTTAATAGCACGCAAGCTAATACAAAATTCATAATAGCGCCAGCACTGACAATCAATAGTTTTTGCCAAGGCTTTTTAGACGCCATACCTCTTGGGTTAGCTCCTTCTCCAACTTCCTCTTCCATGCTACAAAATCCACCAATAGGAAGTAGTCTTATGGAGTATATTGTCTCTCCTTTTTTCGTTGACCATAAAACGGGTCCCATTCCTACTGCAAATTCATGTACTAGGACGCCGCATTTTTTAGCCGTCATGTAATGTCCCCATTCATGTATAATGACAATAATGGCAAACATTAAAATAATCATGATTATTTTCATCAAAGCTCTGCTACCTTCTTTCTACTGTACTCTCTTGCCCACTCATCACAAGCCAAAATCTCTTCTAAGGTTGGCCTACTTATACATATGTGCTTTTCCATCACCTTATGTATCATTTTAGGAATCTCCACAAAAGAAATCTGTCTCTGCAAAAAGCTCTCTACAACCACTTCATTGGCTGCATTTAGGACGGCACTCATGGTACCACCTTCATCTAATGCATCATAGGCAAATTGTAAACAAGGAAATACATCTTTGCGTGGCAGTTCAAAACTAAGCTGCTGAATCTCAGCAAAATTAAGTGGCTTAATATATTTTGCCCTTCTGCGCTCTGGATAGTATAGTGCATAGGCAATAGGATGTCTCATATCTGGTTGTCCTAACTGGGCAATAGTTGAGCCATCTTGATAAGTTACCATAGAATGAATAATGCTTTCTTTATGCACAACCACATCAATTTGCTCTGGCCTTACACCAAATAAATGTTTTGCTTCTATTACTTCTAAACCTTTATTCATGAGTGAAGCTGAATCAATGGTTATTTTATTACCCATTACCCAATTAGGATGTTTCAGGGCATCTTCTACTGTAACTTTTTCTAATTGCGCCCTAGTATAACCTCTAAAGGGTCCTCCTGAAGCAGTTAAAATAAGCTTCTCTATATATTCCTTTTTGTTCCCTCTTAAGCTCTGAAAAATAGCCGAGTGCTCACTATCCACTGGCAGGATGGCACATCCCATTTCTTTGGCACGCTGCATAACCAGTTCTCCTGCTGTTACTAACGTTTCCTTATTAGCAAGGGCAATGTCCTTTCCTTTCTCGATAGCCGCCAGAGTTGGAACAAGGCCAACCATACCCACTACCGCAGTTACAATGATATCTGCTTCTTCTAAAGTGGCAATAACAACTAGTCCTTCTTCTCCTGCGACTACTTCTGTAGGGATTTGTTTAGCTTGTAAACGCGCCTTTAATAAACGCGCCTTCTCCTCTTTCATTACGCAAACAACCTTGGGTGCAAATGTTATAATTTGCTGTTCCAGTAGATCAATATTACTATAAGCGGATAAACCTACCACTTCTATATCTTGATTTTGTTTTACAACATCTAGTGTCTGAGTTCCTATAGAACCTGTTGAACCAAGAATGGCAATCTTTTTTTGCATTTTCTTCTCCTAACTCATAACATTTTGCGAGATAATAATGGCAACATAAATAACTGGTGCCACAAATAAAAAGCTGTCAAAGCGGTCTAATATACCGCCATGTCCTGGAAGAATGTTTCCAAAATCTTTCTCGTTAAAGAATCTTTTTATAGCAGAAGCTGCCAAGTCTCCAAATTGAGAGACAATAGCGCCTAACATCACTGCTATAACCACAAATATCACTTGCTGCCCAAGAATGGGTTCGCTCCAATGTGCAAATATAATGGTGTAAAAATAACCTATTACGCCTGCTCCTAGTACGCCGCCTATGCTACCCTCAATAGTTTTTTTAGGACTGAGTAAGGGCGCTAGTTTGTGCTTACCTATTGAAACACCTGTAAAATAAGCACAGGTGTCAGAACCCCACGCACTGATTGGAACGAGCCATACCCAAAAGAAACCATATTCAAGTTCTCTCGTCAAAATCATAAAGCTAAATAACAAACTACAATATAGCACTGAAAAAACAGTAACGGCTACATCTACTATAGAATATTTGGGGTATTTGATAACCATATACGTTAATATGGCTATAATCAGTATCCCCAAAAAAAGTGTATAATACTTGGTCATGATGTCAAAAAACAAATAATACAGTAAGATGCCACTATACCCTATCCATTGAATGGGACGATATTCTTTTTTGACTACGCCATATAACTCAAATAATGCAATAAAGCTAAGGAGCATCATGGTTAATTTTAACCAAGGGTTTCCAAAAGCCAATACCACGATCACAAATGGAATACCTAAAACTGCTGTAATAATCCTTGTGCGCATATTCTTTCCTCCTATTCGCTACTTCCAAATCTTCTTTGTCTCCTGTTAAATTCATCAATAGCCGCATCAAACTCTTTCGTACTAAAATCAGGCCATAAACATGAGGCAAAGTAAAACTCTGTATAAGTCAATTGCCATGGCAAAAAATTGCTGGTGCGTTCTTCTCCACTTGTACGAATCATTAACTCTGGATCAGGTATATCCTTTGTGTCTAAATAATCACTTATTAATGCTTCATTAATATCCAATGCACTAAGTTTTTTATTTTCAATGGCTTTTCCTATCTTCTTAATAGCACGTACAAGTTCGTCTCGCCCACCATAGTTGAAAGCCATATTAAAATAAATACCTGACTTATCTTTTGTCATTTCCTCTAGCTTTACAATTTTTTGTTTTACGGAAGTAGAAATAACATCTGATTCTAAATCACCAATCACATGAAAACGACTACAATCCTTAGCTTCATTCTTTATATTATTATCTAAATAGCGTTCAAATAGACTCATTAACCCATTGACTTCTTCTTTAGATCTATTCCAATTTTCAGTTGAAAATGCATAGACTGTTAAATATTTGACGCCAATACGCTCAGCATAGTCGATAATCTTTTCTAAAGTTTTGATACCTCTTCTATGTCCTTCGTTTCTAGGTAAGAGCCTTTGTTTTGCCCACCTACCATTACCATCCATAATAATCGCTATATGCTCAGGTATTTTTCGATTTGTCATACCTCTTCCTCCTATATCAAAAAACTCCTCTTTTATAGAGGAGCATTTCATACTAGCTTCATTTAAGTGTAAGTATACCTTATACAGATAAAATTTCTTTACTTTTCTTATCTACTAATGCATCAATCTCAGCAACAAATTTATCTGTTAACTTTTGCACTTCTTTATCTGCCACATCCATTTCATCCTTTGTGATTTCACTAGCTTTTTCCATTTTCTTAAATGTCTCAAGAGCATCACGACGAATATTTCTAATGGCTATCTTTGAATTTTCACCTTTTTTCTTAATATCTTTTGTTAAATCCTTACGACGTTCCTCCGTAAGTTCTGGAAATACAAGTCTAATAACTTTTCCATCGTTTGATGGATTAATACCAAGTTCAGATTCATTGATAGCTTTTTCAATTGCTTTTAGTAAAGAACCTTCCCATGGCTGTATTTGTAGTATTCTAGCTTCAGGGACTGTGATATTACCTACTTGTTGAAGTGGTGTAGGTACACCATAATAGTCTACCATAATACGATCTAAAACATGTGGATTTGCTCTTCCTGCACGAATGGTAGCTAAATCATCACTAAAAGATCCTATTGACTTTTTCATCTTTTCTTCAAATTTTACTAATGTTTCTTTCATATCATATCCTCCTTATGCTTTACTCTTCTATATAAATTACAGTTCCTATATCTTCTCCATTAGCAACGCGGGTGATACTCTCTTTTGCCGACAAATCAAAAACAATGATAGGCAATTTTTGCTCAATACATAACGCTGCAGCCGCTGTATCTATTGCTTTTAAGTCCTTCTTCAGCATTTCTTGACATGACAATCTATCATATTTTTTTGCCAACGGATTTGATTTTGGATCACTATCGTAAACACCATCTATATTCTTTGCAAATAGCAAGGTATCTGCTTCTATCTCACAACCTCTAAGTACTGCTCCAGTATCTGTTGAAAAAAATGGATGCCCTGTTCCACCAGCAAAAAGGACAACCTTCCCTTGACTTAGGTCACGGATCGCTTTATCTTTAGAAAATAATTCTGTCATGCTACCAACTACAAAGGGGGTCTGCACACTTACTGAAAGTCCCTGTGCGCGGCAAACATCTGCTACATAAATAGCGTTCATGACTGTTGCTAGCATACCAATTTGGTCTGCCTTCGTACGGTCCATTGCTCCAGAAGTTCTTCCTCTCCAAAAGTTTCCTCCGCCAATCACCACAGCCACCTCAAGACCATCTTGTATCAAAGTCTTTAACTGCTTCACTACACCCACAATGATGTCATGATCAAAACCTTGTTGTTTTTCTCCTGCTAAAGCTTCTCCACTCAATTTAACTAAGACACGCTTATATTTCATCGTCTTTTCCTCCTGCTATCACTACTCTATCATAAAT
>JAEXBC010000408.1 GCA_023457875.1 Bacillota bacterium
GTGTAGGTGAGATTGAGCAAATCTTACATTATTTTTCAGGAAGCTACAAAGATTTTTTTAAAACCTTTCTACTGGAATATGAAATTAATGATTTACAACTTATTTTAAGAACTATCTCTAGGAAAGAGAATATGGAAGGCATCGAAAATTTTTTTGTTCACTCAAACAAATGGGGATTGACTAATTATGAAAAACTTATAGCCTGCCGTAGCGTATCACAATTTATTGAGTCGCTTAAAGGGACAATATACTATTCTGCTGTTAAGACAATTACTCAAGAGGATATGAATAAAAGAGAATTTCATTTAGAAATGAAATTATATATTTTGTTTTATAAAGAATTGTTTGAAAAGGCTAGTAAGCTAAAGGCCAAGGATGAGGCCATTGCCAAGGAACTATTAGGTGAAAAGGTTGACTTTATAAATGCCCAGTGGATTTATAGAGCGATTAAGTATTATGATATATCACCTGAAGAAATTCTTGTTTATAGTTTACCTGGAGGTAACAAACTTACTTATTCAAAACTTAAAGCATTAAGCTATGCCAAAAATATAGAGGATTTAAAAAAGATGACGGAAAAATATTTAGCCTATTCTTTATTTGGGCAAAAAGAGGATGCTTTTCTAGACTCTATGACCAACCGTTATTTTTTAAAAAAAATAGGCAATATGAAGCATGAAGATGAAAATATTCAGTATGTTCTAGGGCATATTTTTATGCTAGATATAGAAATGAATGATTTAATTGCCTTAACAGAAGGAATTAGATATGCGCTACCAGAAAGTGAAATCAAAAAATTTTTGGCTCATAACATATAGGGGGGACATTATACATGGCGATTGAGAAAATGAAGCTCTTAAATCTGGTGGGTTCACTAGATGAAGAGCATGATATACTGCAAGAAATAGTGCTTTGTGAAAAAGTGCATTTGAACAGTGGACAGAGTGCTGCATATGATAGTCACTATATGATGCACGAATATGAAACCATGTTACCAGCTGGTAAAAAAATAAAGCAAGACAATGCTGTAGAAGATGAAATACGATGTCATCGCGTCATTTCTAGTATAGAGAAGATGATTGTAGATTTAAGGATACCATTACATGTTACAAAGGAAGATATAAGGAGTTATACCTTTGAACAAGCAATAAATGATATTGAGGCACTTGAGCAAAGAATAGGTCCCCATATTGATGCCATTAACGATAAACACAGGCAAATAGAGACACTAGAAACACTTAATGGATACTTAAGATGTATTTATGAAAAGATTAATTTTACTGAGCTAAATGACTTGAACTATTTTAAGTATCAAATAGGAATGCTTTCAAGGGATAACAGACTGCATATAAAAAAGAATTATGAGAATATTAGTGCAATAATATGTGAAGTCGGAAAAATAGAGGCTTCTAATGAAGATATTTATATCATTTTTTATCTCAATGAATTAGAAGAAGAAACAGAAAATCTATTGAAATCCTTAAACTGGCATAAGCTTGAAACTGGCACAGAGCTGCAGGGCGGTGTTAACGACTCACTAAGAGAGAACGAAGCTAAAATAGATATTCTCAATAAACAAATACAAAGACTAGAGCAAGATATTTTTGAGAATAAGCAGCGAATGATTCTTCAAATTAATAAAATTTATACAAGAATGAAATTAGAACTTAAGATTATTGAGCTGAGTGGACAGGTATCAAGAGGCAATAATGTTTTTGTGCTTACAGCATGGATTAAAGCAAGGGATTATCGTAAGCTTGAGGAAAAAATTGCTGATGTGACTGATAAATACGTGATGATGGCTAAAACGCCAAGTCAATTAGGGTCTAAGGTCATACCGCCAACAGTACTTAGGAATAATTGGTTCTTTAGGCCTTTTGAATTGATTGTTAAGTTATATGGATTACCAAGTTATTGTGAAATAGATCCAACTCCTTTTTTAGCCATTACTTTTTGCTTAATGTTTGGTATTATGTTTGGAGATATTGGTCAAGGGTTTATTTATTTTTTAGCAGGCATAGCCTTAACGAAGAAAATAAAACCAGCAGCAGGCATATTAACGCGACTTGGTATAAGTTCAATGATTTTCGGTGTGATTTATGGAAGTGTATTTGGACTTGAACATATTGATGGAATAAAAGATATAGCCTTGGTTCACGGAGGACCGCTTAATAAAGCGAATATCATGCCTGTATTGATAGTAGGCGTAGCCTTTGGTATAGGCGTACTGACCATATCCTTTTTCATAGGCATTATTAATGCGTTAAGAAAAAAGGATGTTGAGCAAGCTTTCTTTGGTAAAAATGGTATAGCAGGTTACTTATTTTTTCTAGGTTTAATTTTTACAATCCTTTGTGTCGTAAATGTTATGCCAATACCTGTATATGTCCCTATATTTATGATGGTACTTATGCTAGCGGTGATGATATTTAAAGAACCTCTTTCCCGTTTCATGATAGGGGAAAGGCCTCTTATTCACGGGGATAAAACCTCTTACTATATTGAGAGCGGATTTGAGGGCATTGAAACGATTCTTTCTACTTTAAGTAATGCCATTTCCTTTATTCGTGTAGGTGCTTTTGCCCTTAACCATGCTGGACTTTTTATGGCGTTTGCGGTTATGGCGGAGCTCGTATCAAGCGATGTGCTTAAGGTACTTATATTGGTGCTTGGAAATGTACTTATTTTGACATTAGAGGGATTAGTTGTTTTTATTCAAGGTTTGAGACTTCAATATTATGAGATGTTTAGTAAATACTTTAGGGGAGATGGCATTGCCTATATACCTCTAAAAATAGAAAATGAAGCATAAAATAGGTTAATGATGAAAGGATGAATAAATGATGATGGGATTATTAGTGATTTTAGCAACAGCAATTGCAGTAGGAACAATACTTTATGGTGTGAAGATGATGAAACAAAATAAAGCTACTTGCTTAAGAACTCAAATGTTAACTTCTATAGGATTATTTTCAGCAGTAGTTGTAGCTTTTGTAGTTTTAGGGGCAAATCAAGTTGTACTAGCAGCGGCTACAACTGAAACAGGTACAGCGATTGCAAATTCAGGTAAGTCTTTGGGTGATGGTTTGAAATATTTAGCAGCGGCACTTAGTACAGGTCTTGCAACCATTGGTACAGGTGTTGCTGTAGGTTCTGT
>JAEXBC010000409.1 GCA_023457875.1 Bacillota bacterium
GAGTGTGACTGCGTGGCAACTAGAGAACGCTTTGGCTAAAGTTTTTAATATACCATTCTTCATCTAAAAGCTGTTGGTCTTTCAACTAAGGCAACAGAATTGATTGCATTTGTAGTGCTTTAATTTCCACGTTTTCGAGTAACAACAAATACAAGGATGCCGATTATTCCCGTTATTCCTATGATAACCGTGGTCTGGGTAAAAGTTTCATAGACTTTTTCTATAGAGGTTAGGGTTCGTAGCAATGTTACATAGGCAAGAAGCAGGAACATACCCATCATCTGAAGGTAAAGTATACACGTGGTGTTGATGTTATTTTTGAACATTCTAAGGAGGAGGTACACAAAGCCAATAATCAAAAGCAAAAATAAAATTCCCCATACCTTAAGGATAAAGGGCCCTAACTGAGCTGCTTCCACGAAAAATACAGATTTTCCATCTCTGACGAAGTTTATTGCAGAGAGTAAAAAGCAAATGGCGCAGATAGAATCTATAATGGATAGCACAGCTACCATATAGTCTTTCTTCTGTGCTCTTTTCATTTCTTCTTTTTTTCCAGTAAATAAGTATAGGCCAATCATGCAGATGGGAAAGAGTACATAATAAATGATGGTGGACAGGCTGTTATAATCGTTGCAAAAAGTATAGGTCCCTAGGCAAACTAGAAGAAGTAGTAATGCCATACTGAATAGATTAGTACGCCTCATCTGGTTATGAAACTTTTTAAAGCCATCAATCTGTTTTTGTTCAATCGCACCATCTGTTAGCTCTGTACTACGAAAGATTTCGATTTGCTCTTTGCATAGATTACATTCGCTGATATGCTCCTCCACGCATTCTTTTGTAGACTTTGAGCAGATGCCATCTAAGTAGGAGGGGATTAGGTCTTGAATGATATCGCAATTTATTTTTTTCATACAATAGATCCTTTCCTTTTGTTATTTTAAGTCCTTTATCAAAATCAGTTTTGCTCTGTAGAAGGTGACTCTTGCCCAGTTTTCACTTCTTCCCAGCTGTCTAGCAATCTCCTTAAAGGAAAAATCACTTAGGACTCGAAGTTCTATCACTTGTTTCATTGTTTCTGGTAAGCACTGCACTTTATTTAATACCTCAGCTAGCTCTAAGCAGTTGAGTGCTTGCTGCTGGGTATCATTTTCAGACTTTAGCGATTCGTCTAGCCCCACAGACGAATAATGCTTATGCTTTGTTCAATGCTGGTACAGAAGATGTTTAGCAATCTGACACAGCCAGGTGGAAATCTTACAGCTTCCATCAAAGCGATGAATGGATTCTATAGCCTTTAAAAAGGTTTCTTGGGTTAAATCTTCTGCAAGGTTTTCATCTTTGCACAGGGAATATAAGAAACCATATACTGTTTTTGCATTCTGCCGAAATATTTCCTTCATAGGTGCTAGCCTCCTTTCACTTTGTATATCCAATTTTAAAGCTTTTTGTTACAAGTATTTTATCAGAATTTTAATATTAATGTATTAAAAAGGTAAAAGCCTTTTTTGTGTTATTTGGCAATTTATTTCCTAAAGTGGGCTTCAGGATGCTGCACATAAGTATTGCAAAAATTATTAGCAAGTTGATAGAAGCCTTGATGGTGGTGTAGCTTAATAAACTTATTGGAATAAGGATTTAGAAATATGATAGAAATTAAAAGAATATAAGAATATGTTGAGTTAAATATTTATGCTAAAAGTAATTTATATATTGCATTATGTTATAAATGTGTTATACTATGCAATATAAGGAGGGCTGTTATGAAGAATAAGCGAATGAAAATTGCTCGAATAGAATGTGATATGAAGCAGGAAGATTTAGCAAAGGCTGTTGGCGTAACAAGACAAACCATTGGATTAATAGAATCAGGGGATTATAACCCAACCCTAAATTTGTGTATTGCAATCTGCAAGGCACTAAACAAAACATTAAATGATCTATTTTGGGAGGAATCAGAATGAGAAGGAAAAATATACAGGACGAAAGAGTTTTGGCACAGCGCCAAAAAATAAGTAACGAAGCATACGACATTCTAATGATTGCACTTTTTTTTTCAATGCTGTTTCAGCAGTTTTTTCTAGATGCTCCCTTTGCACAATATGCCGCGGAAGCCATATGTTTCTTTGGAATGTGTGTCTACACAATCGTACGCTATATAACATTGGGACTTGATCTATATGGTGAAGGAAAGCGGGCAAAAAGCATTACTTTGGTGAATAGTATTGGGGTTGGTATTACAGTTACATTGATTAATGGGGTAATAAACTATACAAGATATATAGAACGCTACAGGGCGGATGGTATAGGCCTTTTTATAGCAGTACTGGGCGTTACTTTTATTAGTGCAACGCTGATTTGCTTGATTTCAATGTCTTTCTTAAATTATTTGAACAAGAAAAAGCAAGCTAAAATCAAAAAGCAGTTGGATGAAGAAGAGGAAAACCAATAGGTATATGACTAAAAAAAGCAAAGAATGACAGGATTTATAATAGTAAAGCGAGTAGAATAGTTGTTACAGAGGTAAGAAACGGGGGAAAATGCATGGAGTGGACAGAAAGTATTAGAAAGGCCATCGACTACATGGAAAAACATTTGCTCGAAGAAATCAGCATGGAAGTTGTGGCAAAGGAAGTAGGTATATCATCTTTCTACTTGCAAAGAGGATTTAAGTGTATGACGGGTTACTCCATGTCAGAGTATATGAGAAATCGCAGGCTCTATTTGGCGGCGCTTGATGTGATATCAGCCAAAGAGAAGATTATTGACCTTTCATATAAGTATGGTTATGATACGCCAGAAAGTTTTACAAAAGCCTTCAGCAGATTTCATGGCATCGCGCCCAGTCAATTGAAAAGAAATGCGTCTTTATTAAATGTATTCTTACCTTTGAAAATTAAAATAGTGATTCAAGGAGGAAGCAGCATGGATTATGTGGTCGAAAAAATGAAAGGTTTTAAAGTAATAGGTTTTGAAAGAGAGTTTGATTTTGAGACCAGTTATCAGGAGATACCAAAATTTTGGGATGAGTTTTGTAAAAACTCTTTGCAGGCACTATTTTCAAAAGAGCATCCTGAGGGAGAAATAGAAGAGACCATTTGCAATTGTTGTGTGGGAGAATATGGTGTCTGTATCGATGATCTTGCCGAGGAAGGGAAGTTTAGGTATCTCATTGCAGGAAAATATACAGAAGGCGAAGTTCCAGAAGGGATGACTATTTATGATTTTCCAGACATGGAGTGGGCAAAGTTTTCTTGCAAAGGTCCAATGCCAGGTGCCATGCAAGCAGTCAATACGAAGATATTTAATGAATGGTTACCAGGAAATCCTGATTACGAAATTGCAATGAGCGCCAACATTGAATGGTATAGTAAAGGGGAGACGCAGACGGTAGATTATGAAAGTGGCATATGGGTGCCAGTTAAGAGAAAATAAACTTTTTATTAGTAGAGCTTTGGAAAATAATTTTCTAGGGCTCTTATTTTTATTGGCTAAATTTAATATGTGTATTGGTTGAACAAATACGCTATAGGTAGTAAAATAACGCTGTTATAATACAGGAGGTGTCCCTAATGAAGTCTGAAATTAAAAAGGAAAGAACCCATTTGTTTGCACCTAATATCAATATTGTTGTCATGGTAGAATTTGAAGGGAAAATACAAGAAGCTACACTGAGCGCGGCAATCCAGAAAGCAGTAGATCACCATGAAGTACTAGGCTGTAAAATTGTAGTTGATGAAAAGGGCAATGGATATTATGAAACAAAAGAGAAAGGAGCAATCTGTCTAGAAAGATTTTCAGGAGAATGGGAAGAAAAAATAACAGAGCAAGAGCGTATTGCGTTCGACCTAAAATCAGGTGAGTTGATTCGTTTTTATATGAAAGAGATGGAGGATTTAACTCAGCTTTTAATCATAGCCCATCATTTAGTTGGGGATGGGGTGAGTATGACTTGTTTTGTAGAGGATATCATCAATGCTTTAAATGGAAAAGCTATTTCCTATAAAAAACAACGACTATTTGATATGAAACTTATACCTAGCGATTGCAAGCTGAATCTAGTAATGCGTATGCTTCTTAACCATTTCAATAAGAAATGGGATAGAGAGGGGAAGGTGTTTTCCTACAGTGAATACCAAGAGATGTTTCAAAAGTATTGGGCTACCCATAAAACCAAGATTATATCAGCTACCTTGGAGGAGAATCAATTACATAAAGTAGAGGAACAAGCAAAGCAGCATAAGGTATCCGTTAACAGTGTGATAACCACAGCATTAATAAGAGGTGCAGGAGAAAATGCAGAAATAGGGATGCCAGTAAGTTTACGTGAGAAAGATAATCAATCAATGGTTAACTATACAACAGCAATTTCTATTAAAGAAAAGTATGATTATCACAAGACCTTTTGGGAGAATGCATCCCATATTCATCAAGCAATATACACTAAGTTATCAAATAGCAAAAGTAAATACTTTCTTCCTAAATTCATGTGTAGTATCTCCCCTACCCTAATCGATGCAGCTTATTTTACAGCTTTTAATGGTTATGAAAATAAAATCGCAAAAAGCATAAGTAATCTGTTTGGCTACATAAAAATGCCTAAAGCAATTAACTTAAGTAACCTGACAAAAATTACAAAAGCCTACCAGCCAGGTGAATACAGCATCAAGAAGATGTATTTTGTGCCACCAATTGTCCCCAATGCGTCTGGTATATTTGGCGTAGTGACATATAACAATAAAATGATTATCACATTTCATGCCCTTGATGATGAAGGCTTTCCTAAGAAAAAAGCGTATTTTGAGCAGGTCATAAAGGGCTTATATGAAATATAATTTATTGCTAAGAACAACCTAATAACAGACATATAAGGAGTTGAAAATATATGATAAGGGAAATTAATGAAAAGGATCTTGAGGGATTAATGAAGTTATATACCCAGTTACATGATAATCCCATGCCAGAGCAACTAGATACAATAAGTGAACTGTGGAATACAATACTAATGGATAAAAATCACCACATTATTGTGGCTGAAGAAGAGGGAAAAATAGTTTCTTCCTGTGTGTGCGTTATTGTTCCTAACCTTACCCACAACCAGCGCCCATACGCACTGATTGAAAATGTGATTACAGATGAATACTATAGAAATAGAGGGTTAGCAACGTCATGCCTAGACTATGCTAAAGAAATAGCCCTTAAAGAAAAATGTTATAAGTTAATGCTGCTAACTGGCTCAAAAGAGCAAAGTACACTCAATTTTTATGAAAAGGCAGGCTACAATAAAAAGGATAAGACAGCATTTATCAAGTGGATATAGTAGTATGACATTTTTCACAGGGAAAATGATTTGAAATGCAGAGTGACAGATCACAACGATTCACTTCTGATACATAAAAGGCACCCCATTCAATAATTTTGGTCATTACTGGGACAAAGCTTTCTCCAGTTGCGGTTAACGAGTATTCTAC
>JAEXBC010000410.1 GCA_023457875.1 Bacillota bacterium
GTAGTAGAGAATGAAAGCATCAAAGTGGTGGAAGCCTCATGCCCTGATCAGATTTGTAAGGAATTTGGTACGATCAAAGATGAAGGAGAAGTCATTATTTGCCTGCCACACAAGCTTTATATTCAAATTGTGTCAGAAGCAGAGGGTAAAACAAATAAAACAAATGAAGAAATAGACGTTATTGTCCATTAGGAGTAAAAAATGAAGCAAACGAGACACCTAATATTTATGTCCTTATTGGTTAGTATGGCTTTGGCACTTCACTTAATAGAGCGAACGATTCCTGTCCCCTTTTTAACGGCAGGTGCAAAACTAGGACTTGCCAATTTAGTTACAGTACTTGCCTTATATAGCTTAGAGAAAAAGTCAGATGTGATTAAAATCATAACAGCAAGGCTGCTTTTAAGTAGTATCTTTGGGGGAAGTATTTCAGGTTTAATGTACGGTAGCATGGGGGCAATCTTAAGCTTTTTAGTAATGGTTGGAATCAAAGAAGGTCTAAAAGAAAAGGTCAGCATTATTGGCGTCAGCGCAGCAGGAGCTGTTTTTCATAACATTGGACAGCTCATTGTTGCAGCCTTGATTGTACAAAATATAGGCGTTATGATGTATCTCCCCTTTCTTTCTATAGCAGGCATTGTGACAGGAATTTTTATAGGGATGTCGGCAAATTATGTGATGGCACACATGAAAAAACTCAATTGGCCATCGCAAATAGATAAATGATGGGAAAGTGCTAGCCATGACAAGGGTATTTATATTATAATAAGCCTGATAGATAACTTTAAGGGGGAGAAAGATAGTGGAAGAAAACAATACGTTTGAAGAGAATAAGATAAATGGGGCTAAAAAAAGTAATAAAAAGCTTTTAGCCATTATAGTAGGTGTGGCAGTTGTTCTAGCCCTCACTGTAGGGGTTTTAGCAAAGAATTTCATGGGTGGCAGTGGTGTGAAAGCGGTTAACCTTAGAACTTTAGAGGGAACCCCACAAGAGATCATTATTGCAGCCATGAAGAATAATCAAGACCAAGCCAGAAGTGAGGCCCAGTGGCTTGAAGAAAAGACTGGTGGCAAGGTGCTTCAAGATATTTTATCATCGGAAGCTGTGCGATTAGGCTTTGAGTGTACCTTGGATAGCATTGAAGGCGATGAACAGCTCAAGATGGCAAATGCTTACATAAAGGGTGTAGGACTAGTTGGGGATTTAGCTTATACCAAGGATGGAGATAAGTTCGATGCAAGCCTTAAGGCAAAACAAGGTCAATTAGAGTTACTAGGATATAATGTTTATAAAGACGGCACTGAAGTCGGCATGGATATCCCACAACTTTTTGATAATCCATATGCTATTAAACTAGATACCTTTGTGGAAGACTATAAGAACTCTGCGTTTCGAGAGATAACTGGTGAAACTGATATTGACCAAGAACAACTAGATGAACTAGTAGCTATGTATAAGGCAGTTGGTGAATACATGAATGGTATTTTAACCATACAAAGTAATCCAGAATACATGGATAAGTTTCAGACTTTATATGAAGAGATGATTCGTGATATCGACTTTACAGAAAATGGTACAAAGACAGTCACTTGTGGTAGTAAATCAGAAGTGTGTAAGGTGTATTCAGCGCCCTTAACAGCTGAACAATGTAATAAATACAGTAAGCAATTAATCAATACTATGTTAGAATTTGACTTTATGCAAAGTTTTATTGAATTTATGGCAAAAGAACAGGGTATAACAAAGGATGAAGTGTTGAATCAAATAACATCTACGAATGAAGAGATTGATTATGATGTTAATGTTGAAATTTGGACTGATGAGCACTTTATTCGTGGGGGTACTATTCATCTAGCCAATCATTCTTTTGAAGAAGCTACAACAGATATAGAACTTAGATTTGCAGGAGAAAAATATATAAGTGACGAGACATACCTGAGCATTCGTACTAACGGTGGTGTTGAGGCAGCTGATGCGGTATTCACTTTAACAAATAATATGGGTGAAAATAGTGATGTTGTTAAGAGTGGTATCACCTTGGACGTCTCATCAGCTGGTGAAACAATGTCAATGACCTATGATTTAGATTATAATACAAAGGCTCAAAAAGATAATCTTAATATGAATTTGAAGATAGAGGTACCTGATGAAGGTAAGATTTTGTTAGCAGCAAAAGGTGACAAAGTGGTAAATGCTTCTACAAAAGAGATTTCCACGACAATCCATGAGATTTCCTATGATATAGAGGATGGTGATTATCATGGAAAGCTTAACTTAGTACTGAACTTTGTAGCTAAAGCCATTAAACCAGATGATATTCAAAGAGATACAACAAGAGAGACAAAATATATTTTAGAGATGTCTATGGAAGAATTGACTTCTGTAATGGAAAATATACAAGCGAGCATAGAAGCCTTTAGTGGCGGACTTTTTTAGTATAGTAATAAGGAGGGCAATAAAATGAGCGTTGAATCTAGAATGGATGAATTCGAAAGGGTATCTAACAAACAGATTAAGTCAGATATTAAAGGTCGAATGGAAGACTTTAAGGAAGTAGATAAATCTCAAACACATACCGGCAAAGAAAAGTCAAGCACCTTACCTTATGGGCTAAAGCGTTTTAGATCATGTCCTCATTGTGATGAATTTATGGAAATCCACGAAGTAAAGGATAAACAAGCTATTTATCATTGTCCAAATTGCAACCGAAGAATCAGTATTGACATTGAATAAATGAAAAGGCTACTATGCAATCAATCAGCATCTACACTTTAGCTAAACTATTTTAGTTAAGGAGGGTAGTGTTTCGAGAAATTTGCGTAGTAGTTTTTTTATGATAGGGCATATCTAAGTACCTATAGCATACAATTTAATTGTGGATATGGCTTTATTTACACAAAGGATAAGTTATTCTTTAGATAAGGAGAGATAATCTTGATTTATTCTACACTCACATTTAATCAACAATTACCTATTCATCAGCAAATTGAAGCATATATAGAAAAAGCCATTAATGAGGGACTCCTTATTAAAGGGAGCAAATTGCCCTCTACTAGAGAGGCAAGTAAAATACTTAAAATCAGTAGAAACACGGTGTTAGCTGCATATGAGAACTTAGAAAGTAAGGGGATTATCTATAGTATTAAAGGGAAGGGCTCCTTTGTAAAATGGGAGGCGAAACATCAGTCTAAAGAAGTGGATATCTCTTGGAGTGAGAGAATAAGTGATTATGGCAAAATATGCAATGAGATGGACATTATAAAGACAGAATATGGCTACAAAAAAGGAATGATTTCTTTTAAAAGTATTGCACCAGAGGGAAGTCTATTTGATATGGAGGAATTTAAAAGAGCCTTTCAAGAAGTGATTTCCTTAGAGGGTGAAAAGCTTCTTAATTATGGCTATGCAAAGGGCTATAGAGCGCTAATTTACTATCTTACAGATTATATGGAAGCAAAGGGTGTGGATATAAAGGGAAAGGATATTCTGATTACCAATGGTTTTACGGAGGGACTAGATATCCTGTTTAGTGCCTATACTAGACCTAATGATGTGGTATTATGTGAGTCACCTACACATCATACCACACTAAAAATGATGAAGGCTTATGGCTTAAAGGTGATAGGCCTTCAAATGGATGAGCAGGGGATTGTACCAGAGGCATTAGAAAGTGCAATCAAGAAGTATCAGCCTAAGTGGTTGTACTTAACCCCCTCTTATCAAAATCCTACTGGCATTGTAATGAGTGGAGAAAGAAGAAGGGCAGTCTATAGCCTTTTGTGTGAATATAAGCTGCCTTGCATAGAGGATGGCTTTAATGAAGAACTTTTATATTCTGCTTCTCATATGATGCCCCTTATGGCCCTTACAGGCAGCAGCAACCATGTAGTCTATGTAGGTAGCCTTTCAAAAATCTTATTTCCCGGTTTAAGGCTGGGCTGGATTATGGCAGATGAAGGGTGCATCGATATGCTGGAAAGTGTAAAAAGAGCTAAAAACATTCATACCTCCTTTTTAGATCAAGCCATATTTGTGCAATATATGAAAAGTGGAAGCTTCGAAAGATATGTTAAAAAAGCTAGGAAGTATTATGGTGATAAATATCTCTACACCTTAGAACAGGTAAAAGCCTATATTCCCTATAAGAAATTATGGGGTGAGGGAGGTCTTCACATTTTTATTGATCTAGACGATACAATAGATACACGAGAGGTACTAAAGAGCTGCTATAAAAGGGGTGTGTTATTTTTACCTGGGGACGTTTTTGAACCAAGTGGTAAAAAGAGCTCTAGCCTAAGACTTGGTTTTGCAAGGCTTGATGAAAGGGAAATTAGAGAAGGCATCCAGATTATCGGAGAAGTGGTCAATCAGTATCTAGGTCGTGAATAATTACTTTATATTTTTGTACCACAAAATAGTAAATTATGGTATAATTTTCATGTTGAAAAGTAAAATAAGTAAGCTTATTGAGTACTCAAAAAAATAAGTGATTTTGTACCAATAACAATAAAAAATAATAAAAAAATGATTAGACTTGATATGTGAGGTGAGAACGATGGCAAAAATAATGGTTGTTGACGATGCAGCATTTATGCGTATGATGTTAAAGGATATTTTAACAAAAAGTGGCTATGAAGTTATTGGAGAAGCAGAAAATGGCTTAAGGGCGGTGGAAAGGTATAATGAACTTTCACCAGATCTTACTTTAATGGATATTACAATGCCAGAGCTTGATGGTATTCAAGCTGTTAAACGTATAAAAGAAATTGACCCAAATGCTAAGATCATTATGTGTTCTGCAATGGGCCAACAAGCAATGGTGCTTGAATCTATTCAAGCAGGTGCTAGAGATTTTATTGTTAAACCTTTTCAAAAAGATCGCATTGTAGAAGCTGTATCAAAAGTATTGAGTTATTAAGAAAATGAGATACCATTTGCTATTTTAAGAATATGTAAGAGTATAATCATAGAGGTTTATAGCCTTTGATTATACTCTTTTTTGCTATATTCACTTAGGGACCTATATCATTATGCTTCTTTATAGCCAGGGCATTCATGAAATATGACAAAGCGTAGTCATATTATACGTGTTATATTAAGATAGGAGAGTATACTTTAGAGAAAATATAGGAGATAAACCAATGGAATTTATACCTTGTAAGTCTATTATTAGTCGCACAAAGAATAGAAGCTGGTTTGGAAGTCGTTACAATATGAATATTTACAGAGGATGTTCCCACGGCTGTATTTATTGTGATAGCCGTAGTGAATGTTATCAAATCGAGGATTTTGATAGGGTAAGGGCAAAGGAAAATGCCTTAGTGATTATAGAAAAGCAATTAAAGGGAAGACTGGGAAAGGGCGTCATATCCACTGGGGCCATGTCAGACCCCTATAACCCCTTTGAAAAGCAGTATCAGTTAACTAGGGGAGCACTAGAGCTCATCAATAAGTATCGCTTTGGTATAGGGATTGCTACAAAAAGCAGTTTGATTCAACGAGATATTGATGTATTAGAGCAGATTAACAAGCATTCCCCGGTTATTATTAAGATGACAGTAACCACTTGCGATGATGCCCTTAGCAAAATTGTTGAGCCAAATGTATGCCCTTCTTCAGAACGTTTTAAGAGTATAAAAATGCTTTCAGAGGCAGGTATCTTTTGTGGCCTATTAATGATGCCTATCTTGCCTTTCATTGAGGATCAAGAAGAGAATATAGTAGGGATTGTACGTCTTGCAGCAGAAAATGGTGCTAACTTTATTTATCCAGCACTAGGGATGACCTTAAGGCAGAGGCAAAGAGAATGGTACTATGATAAGCTAGAGGAGCATTTTCCACATTTGAAGGAAAAATATCAAAGGCAATATGGCTATCGTTATCAATGTACAAGTACCAAGGTAAAAAAGCTATGGCCTATTTTTGTAGAGGAGTGCAAAAAACATGGTTTACTCTATAAGATGCCAGACATTATAAAGGTGTACCAATCGGGCTATTGGCAAGAAGAGCAGCTCAGCTTATTTGACTGAAATTTGGAAGAAAATGCATAGGTTTTGCATAAAGATGAGAAGGAATGGATTGACAGTTGCTTATTTGAATGAAAAATGATAGGGTAAATTTATAAGATGAGGCTAAGGCAGAGGGGATAAGGATTAAGGAGAGCACATGATTAGAACAATTTATGAAAATATACAAGGTGAAAAAGAAGTTAGAAAGCACTTAATAGAGCTTCGAAAATTGCTTAAAGAGACCAATAATCGCATGGCCTTTTTGTATTTATTGGCAGGAGATTATCGCTTGCTTTATAAGCTCTTGGAGGATGAGGACGCCAAAGTGCGCAAAAACGTGGCACTGATTATGGGACACTTGCAGGTACCTGATTTTATGAACAAGCTTTTTGAAAGCTATTTAAAGGAAGAAAAGCTCTTTATTAGAAGTGATTACTTAGCTGCACTTCGTGAATTTGACTATACTAGCTTATTAGAGGCGCTCAAAAACCAGCTTGAAGCACTCACCAGTAGAGAAATAGAAGAAAGTAATCAAAAGCATATTAATGAAGAGAAAAAGCTCCTTTCAGAACTAATCTTGGCTAAGGAAAAACCATCTCTACATTCCTTTACGGGTTATGATCAGATGTCGGACGTGATTTTACTGACTAATAGAGATCATAAAGCTGTCACCTTGGAGCAAATTCACTATGGAAAGGCAAGGGAATTTAATGCTGGAATAGTGGCAAAGACCGATGATTTAAGGGAGTTATTAGCCATACGAACCTATAGTGAACTGCTTTTTCGCTTACCTAAGGTTGATAAAGTCAGTCATGACCCCATGGAGGCAGCACAGGCACTTTATGAGGGGGGACTCTTAGATTTTATTGGTTCTAGGCACAAGGGAAATGACCCCTTTTATTTTCGAATTGAGCTCAAAACCAAAATGCCCTTAGACAAGAAAAGTAGCTTTGCAAAGAAGATGGCAACTAAGCTTGAGGACATCACCCAAAGACAATTGATTAACTCCACCTCTCATTATGAGATTGAAATAAGGCTGGTAGAGAATAAGGAGGGCTTATTCAATGTACTCCTGAAGCTATATACCATCAAAGATGAACGCTTTAGCTATCGCAAAGGGGCAGTAGCCGCCAGTATTGCACCTGTAAGCGGTGCCCTTGTTGCAAGACTTTCAAAGGATTATCTAAAAGAAAATGCCCAGGTATTAGATCCCTTTTGTGGAGTTGGGACGATGCTTATTGAGCGAAATAAGTGCGTTAGAGCAAATCCAATGTATGGTATTGACTCCTATGGAGAGGCAATAGAAAAGGCAACCCAAAATGCAGCCTTAGATGATACAAGAATCAACTTTATTAATCGTGACTTCTTTGACTTTAAACATGACTATCTATTTGATGAAATCTTCACCAATATGCCCACTGAAACAGGAAGAAAAACAGTGGATGAAATCAAGATGCTATATAGGCAATTTTTTGATAAGGCGCTAGAAGTACTCAAGGATGAAGCTGTTATTGTGATGTATACGAGAAATAAGACCTTTGTAGAAGAAGCACTTAAGACGAGAAGCCAGTATACTCTGCTCAAGGAATATACCTTTTCTAAAAAAGAAGATGCCTATGTGTATATTCTAAAGGTCACCCAGTAATGAAGCATGGCTATTGTTGTTATTTATTTGTAGGCGCTATTTAGAAAAGTATGATAAGATATGAGCATATCTAAGACATAAATAGATGTAAAGTATCAAGTTATAGGAGAGATGTAAAATGAAATGTGAGTATTGTGGAAGGGTAAGTAAGCCAGGTGAGACTGAGTGTGCTGGGTGTGGGGCACCAATCGAAGAAGTGAGAAGTGAGGCGCAAGCTCAGCCTATAAATACTTCTGCCCAAGGTAATATAGGTGGGGTAAGTAGCAGTATACAGCAAAGAGTGCTGGAAGAAACCTTAAAGCTTGAGAGAGAAAATGTCACGCATAAATTATATGCAGGGCTCATAAGACGATTAGTTGCAACATGGATTGATGTTATGGCTTGTTCAACGGTTATTACCATTGGAGTTGGTATTTTAAGCGAAAGCGATAGTGCCATGAAATTCATATTTGCTTTTCTTGGCCTTTATTTTTTAATAGGTGAAACTTATTTCAATGGTGCTACATTGGGGAAAAAGTTAATGCATATAAGAGTAGTTAATTTAGAAGGAAATAATATTTCTATCTTTCAAGGCATTATTCGATGTGCTATGAAGGGGCTATTTTGTGTCATATGGTGGATAGATTTATTGGCGATTGTATTTAGTCGAAGGAAACAAAGTCTTCATGATCGAGTAGCCAACACATTGGTGATTTATACGGGACGTTAGACTTGAACGAATACATAGTAGATTTATTTAGTTAATCCGTTTGAATAATCCTTATTTTAGTATTATAATAGGTTCATAGTTACAATGTTTAAAGGACAAATTACACACACATAAACAATCCATCGAAGTGAATGGAAGAACGGAGGAGAATGATGAACCTAAATGCATTTTGGAATTTATCTTATGGCGTTTATGTAGTTTCCGCGTGGGATGGCAAGCGTCCAACAGGTTGTATAGCAAATAGTGTCATGCAAATAACTGCAGAACCTGCTACGGTTGCAATTAGTATAAATCACGATAACTTTACCCATGAGTGCATTCGTAAAACAGGAAAATTTGCAATTTCTGTATTGAGTGAGGCTACAGATCCTTCTATTATAGGGGTGTTTGGTTTTCAATCAGGAAGAGAGGTCAATAAGTTTGATGGGGTCCCTTATGAACTTCAAATGGATATGCCGATTTTAAAAGACAGCTGTACTTATGTCATCTGTGAAGTCATCAACCAGATGGAGACAGATACCCATACTGTATTTCTTGGCAAGGCCCTAGATGCAGATGTGTTATCAAAGGATACGCCAATGACCTATTCTTATTACCATAAGGTAATTAGGGGAAAGAGTCCAAAGAATGCGCCAACCTATATTGCTGATGAGAGTGAAAAGGTAGAAGTGCCTCAAGGGGATAAGGCAAAAGAGAAGTACGTTTGTAGTATATGTAAATATGAGTACGATGGAGACATTCCTTTTGAAGAACTACCAGAGGACTATGTATGCCCAATATGTAGACAACCTAAGTCTGCCTTTAAAAAGCAAGTATAAAGCAAAATTGAAGAAATCAAAAAGGTGCAAAATGTTAGATGCGTTTTGTACCTTTTTGATTTCTTCTTGAGCGATAAGTTGTTTATTGGAAATAGATTAGGTATAAGTTAATGTGATTTTTAGGCGATATATAGATAAGCGAGGTATTTTTTAAAAATAAAGGCATTTTAAGGAAAAGAATTTATAGCATTTTAGGAGGCTTTTTATGAACAATTTAAAACAACGCGCTAAGCTAATGGTGATGTTTATTTTAACAGCACTTATCCCATTAGTTATAGTGAACAGTATAAATGCGCTAACGGCTACGTATAACATGAGACAAGTGGAGCAGGAATTACTGAACAAAAAATTAAGTGCGGATATTAATGCTTTTCGAACCTATACAACCCATTACTTTGGAGAGATTGAGTTAGCTTCAAATGAATTGGTGTCAGAGACAGGAGAAAAGCTTCAGGGAAAGTATGACATTATTGATCAGATTTCTTTAGAGCTAGGTGATGTAGCTACTATATTTATAAAAGAAAATGATCAGTATAAAAGGGTTCTCACCAGTATTGTAGATGAGACTACAAGTAAGAGGATAGAGGGCACGCTGCTTGATTCAGAGCCTGTAAAGCTTGCCATTAATAAAGGTGAAGACTACATTGGCAGTGCCAATATACTAGGTAAGCCCTATTTAACCGCCTACTCACCTTTGAAGGATAGTCAAGGAGAGACTATAGGTATTCTATTTGTAGGGATTTCACAACAGGCTTCTCAAGCCATGATTCAAAGAAATATTAATGAGATGTTCATTCAATCCTTTGCAATTCTCATTGTGATGATTTTATTAGGCACAGTCATTATGCTTCTTGGAGCTAAGCAAATAGCAGACCCTCTCCTAAGACTTGTTAAGCTAACAAATGTGTTAGCTGCATATAATCTTACAGAGGATGTGCCTGAGAAACTTAGAAAAAGAAAAGATGAGATAGGTATCTTATCCAGAGCGATTCAAGAGATTGCAGAGAACTTAAGGCAGATGACCAAGGGTGTAGGCGATGTTTCAGCTTATGTAACAAGTACCTCAAAGGAATTAGAAAATAACACGATAGAAGCAACGCAGGCTACCGAAGAAATTACAAAAACGGTACATGAGATAGCAGAAGGGGCAAACCAGCAGGCTGAGAGCACTAGTGATTCATTACAACGACTTGAGGTATTGGGTGAGCTCATTGATTCCAACAAAGAAAAAATGAATCAACTTAATGATGCTTCTTCACAGGTGAGTGAACTAGCCGAGGTAGGAAGAGCCATTATTGAAACATTGACGAAAATGATTAACGAAAGCAATGAGGCAACCATCAAAGCTTATGAGAACATGAAACAAACGAATCAAAGTGCAAATCAGATTAGTGAAGCTAGTAATTTGATTGCGTCTATTGCAAAACAAACCAATTTATTGGCACTAAATGCTTCTATAGAAGCAGCTAGAGCAGGAGAATTTGGACAGGGCTTCTCTGTAGTAGCAGAAGAAATTAGAAAATTAGCAGAGCAATCAGCGCTGTCAACTCAGATGATTGATATGCAGATTAAAACTTTACAACAGGATGCTTCAAATGCGGTGATGGTCACCGAAAGTGTAAAGGAAATGCTGAATAACCAAACGGAGAAGGCACACATAACAGAAAAGAAATATCTTGAAATCGCCGAGGCGATTGGGGTGACACAAAGCGTAGTACAAGAACTTAATAAGTCAGTAAAAGAAATGCACCATCAAAAGGAAGAGGTAAGTAGCCATATTGACTCCTTATCAGCAGTTGCACAGGAAAACGCGGCGGCTACCCAAGAAGCCTTAGCTTGTATAGAAGAACAAAACGCTACCTTGCATGATATGCAAGATTCGAGTGCAAATCTTGCACATATGGCAGAAAACCTATTTGATATGATTAAAAAGTTCAAAGTATAAAAATGGCAATTATCACTTGCAAAAAACTTAAGAAAGAAGGCTGATTTGTAAGCACAAAGCTGTATAATCAAAAATTTATATTATAATTTGTATAACAAAAAGCAAGTATATGAAAAGTGACCGTTAGGGTTACTCTTCCTATACTTGCTTTTGTAGTTAAACTTACTTTGTGATATATGATGCGCAAAGCCTTTTGGGTATTATTCTTGTGAAGCAGCAAGATGCTCATTAATGGCATTTACTAACTCATCCACATTAATACCGTGCACCATACAAGCATCTTCTAAGGATTCCATTTGAGATGATGGGCATCCAAGACAATGCATACCAGATTGTAATAGGATAGGGGCAATACCACTATCTATTTGTAATAATTTTCCTATAATCATGCTTTTATTGACTGTTTGCATAAGAAACCTCCTTAAAATGAATTTTTTAACTTACCCTCACTACTGATAGACCTAATATAACATATTTTTCTTATATATGCATGTAGCCAGGGATACATATAAGAGGAGTTAATCAAAA
>JAEXBC010000411.1 GCA_023457875.1 Bacillota bacterium
TTCAATACTACCACTATAGCTAAAATCATCATGATAAAATCTTTGCTCTTTACGGCGTGTTCAATAGGTTCTTGCAAAATAAGCCGTTTAACATTTGCTTCTATATCAGTTCTCCATATAAAGATGAAGGGTACAACCATCACCATGGATACCAAGTGTAGTACCTGACCAAAGTTATCAAAAAAGCCTTTTTTGAGTACCACAACTTCAACCATGGGAATTCCTATCATATCAAAAACAAATAATATAAGTGATAGGACCATGTATACATCTTTAAACAAGCTCTTGCCTTTATGTTCAAAGAGTATAATCAGAATAAAGACAAAAAACATATGGTATCCCCATGCAATTCCAGAAGCCCCATGCCCCATATATATATCTGTTCTATGCAAATTGCCTACCATAGTAGTTGATAGTAATGTAAGAATTGAAATGAATGCAAATCGCCTTGACCCTATAATGATTTCAGTCGTCACGCCAAAAAACGCAAATACTAATAGGTTACCTAGTAGGTGAACTGGAAGTATCTCTGGTGTATGAGTAAAGGAACTTAATGTAAACAAATAAAAACTTTTCATCGTTGCCGCTTGACTTGTAATCTCGCTATAATTGCTATTTAATAAAAACTGTGGCACAGTAGAAATCAAACATGAAAGTATGAGCAGCATACTAACGATTGGCAACCTTCTTTTTAACTGAAAAACAATACCCTTCATTTCCCCCTCCAATTGTTATAATCGAGCTAAGGTTGCCTATAGCCTCTTATACTACAGGTGTTCTCATTTTTACTAGCTCAGCAAATCTTCTTTGTGATGGGCGACCATCTCGTAGTTCTTTAGGTGGAAATCCTTTATCAAACGCTTTTGCCGCCTTCTCATCTACTTCATAAATCTCATCTTCAAAGAAACGTCCACTTATACCTTGTAAGGCACCAGGATATAATTCAAGCACCTGCAAGGGAGCAGCATACATATTATCAGCTGTTCTAATTTGATAGTTCTGGGCAGCAACAAAACCAGACCTACTGTAATAGTCTGGATCTCCGTAAATAAGTACAGCCCCGTAGCCAAGCTTTTTTGCCAAGGCTATCGTATGTTCTATTAAAAGCTTACCAATTCCTTTTCCTTGAAAGTCAGGCAAAACTGAAATTGGTCCAAAAGAAAGTACTTCATGAACCCTACCATTATCATCAACGATTTTTGCTTTGGTGTAGACTATATTGCCAACAATTTTCCCATCCACCTCTGCAACGATATCTAGCTCTGGGATAAAAGCATCAGCATTTCTCATAATATGTAATAAATAATGCTCATCGCATCCGGGCACATGATGATTCCAAAATGCTTCTCTTGTCACCTCTTCAACCACTTGATAATCTGATACCATTTCGTTTCGTAAAACCACATCTTTGTTATTCACTATCTATCAGCTCCTCAACTAGTACTTCCTGTTTATTAGATACTTTTCTATTTATTTGCCTCTTCTAGTTGCTGCTCCACCCATTTGACTTTTTGCTCCTGTATCTTCATCGAATTCTCTATATCAGACTGCATACACTTTACATAAACTAGTATAATTATAGCTATCATACTACAAACAACTGCAATTCTCCTGCTTTTCTTATAATCCTTAGTCATTCTCTCTTTTGTAATTCCTATATAAAAGGATTTATAATCCATCACTTCACTCATAAGCTTATCAAAGTTTTTTATTCCCATATCAATTGTAATTATGTTTGAGGAGCCTATTATTTTAAAGCCAGTATATTTTTTGCTCCTGAAGCCTATTACCTTTCTAATGTCCTCAACCGATTCCCAGTCAATTGACTTTTCTCCAAATATATCCTTTGTTGTTATCCCTTTTGAATCAATAGAAATAGTAGTAAATACTATCCTCATAAGCTCATCAAGAATCACAACACCCATTATGACCGCTAAAAAATAGAGTCCATCAGACAGCATGAATATACCTATCATGCCTTGAAAAAAAATATGATATAAATAGTACCATCTATCATAATGATATTCTCTCATATTGGATTTTCTCCATAAAATATTTTCTATGTATCCTGTTCAATATCTTTCTTAAGTTTAAAACAAATAAGAAAATAAGTAGTGAATAGATAAGCTCTATACGATTATTAAACAGTCTACTTGAAATTAGCAAATAAAAGTATACTATACACCAGTGTACTAATACCCATTAGATTGATAACATTCAAAGAATATGTATTATTAAAGTGATTCTCTTGCTTATTCCTAAACATATAGTGAATGACATAATGAAAAATCAAGTTTACTATTTTTTGTATTTCCCATTGATAAAATGAAAATCACACTTACTTTGTCCTCTAGCGATGGTTCCACTGCGTTCAAAGATAATATTAGGACTGTATCCAGCAAAGGTTATCTCGTCATTAGCGCAAAACAAAGGACACATTTCAAAGCAATTATACTTTTTAGTCGTTTCCACATAGATACAACTCTTAAAATCGATATGTAATTCTCTTTTATTATAAGCGATCCATTCAGTTTCCCATCCCTCAATAGGATATTGACTGATTATGATTGCTTTGCAAAACAGTTTAAATAAGGCATAACCAAATGGCATTTTTCCAAAAATTCGATTTTTCTTTTGTATCTCTAAGCACGCAATTTTTAGTATCTCTGCTGTGTGATCATACGCGCTTTCACAAGTCTCTTCAATTTCCTTAAATGCTAGGTACATAGCTATCGTAGGTAGCATATTTTTATCCATATGCCACTTTATAGCTTTGCTATTTTTATAATCAGCTTCATTAATCATTTCAGATAGTTTGCTTTCTGCCACTTCATATACCTTATTTCCTGTCTCTTCTCCAAGCTTATCTATACAATATTGATGAAAAAATTTAAAACTGGTTTTATTAAACGCCATATCTTATCTCCTTTTATTTATGTTATTAAAACTATTTTCACGTAGGTATCATTGCTAAGCAATACTTGATTAATCTATACAAAT
>JAEXBC010000412.1 GCA_023457875.1 Bacillota bacterium
CATCCAACCCTTATTAGTGAGTTAACACCTAAACTATTAAGTGTTGGTGATATTCAAAAGGTACTAGGCAATCTCCTTAAGGAGGGCATCTCTATTAGAGATCTTGTTTCTATTTGTGAGGTATTAGCAGATTATGCCACAAGTGTGCGGGATACCGACGTTTTAACTGAATATGTAAGGCAAGGTTTATCACGGGCAATATCCAGAAAACTCTTTACGCCTTCTACTAATCAAGTAATTACATTAGATCCAACTGTTGAACAACAGATTATGGCTAGCGTTCAGCATACAGAGCAAGGCGCATATGTTGCCCTTGACCCAAAAGTAGTTCAAAATTTAATGACTCAATTAAGGAGAGAAGTGAATAAGCTAACTTCTGTAGGGTTGCAACCTATTATTTTAACTTCTCCTATTGTACGAATCTACTTTAAGCATTTAACAGAACAATATTTACCAGATTTGATTGTTGTTTCTTATAATGAAATTGAACAAGATGTTGAGATTCAATCTATAGGGATGGTGAGCATTGCGTGAGAATACTTAAACTAAAAGGGAAAAAGGAAGAGACTATTTTAAGACAAATAGAAAAAGAGTATGGTAATCGTGCAGTTATTTTAAGCACACAAAAAGAAGAAAAGACTGGCCTTGCAAAATGGTTTAGGGGCTCTAAAATGGTTATTACCATAGCCGTAAAAGAAGATGATGATATTTTAGATACTATTAACGAGGAAAATCATACAGAAGTAGGCTACAAAGAAGAAGGCCAGTCTCATGTCACAGATCATAAAGTACAAGAGGATTCTTATGAAGTATTATTGGGTCTTAAGGAGCAGCTGAGTCTCTTGCAAAGTGAAATAGGGGACTTAAAACAAAATCAGTCTCAATTTTCTGTAGCTGAGCACGATGAGCCCCAAAAGGTAACCCAGCAGAATAAACTTGTCGAGTGTATGCGTCATAAATTAATTGAGTTAGGGATTAGACAAGAGATTTGTGAAGAAATATTTAATCATATAACAGACGATGAGCCGGAAGAATTAATTCGAAAGATATATACAAGGATTGAAGAAATATTACAAGAAAAGAATCTACAAGAACTCCCTAAAGTCATTTTCTTTATTGGCTCAACTGGGGTAGGAAAGACCACCACTCTTGCCAAGCTCACAGCAAAATTTGCATTGGAGGAACAAAAAAAAGTAGTCCTTTTTACTTCTGATACCTATCGTATTGCAGCGGTGGAGCAGTTAAAGACCTATGCAGATATTTTAGGTGCTGAGCTAGAGGTTATTTATGATGAGAATGAACTACCAGACTATTTAGAAAAATGGCAGCATATGGACCATATTCTTATAGACACTGCTGGTCGCTCTCATAAAAATGAAAAGCAAGTAACTGAACTTAAAGGCTTAATGCAATATGTAGAGGACAAGCAAGTCTTTTTGGTTTTGAATGCCAGTACAGCTGCTAAAGATGTAGAAAAAATAGTGAATACCTATGAACAAACTCAAGCAAAATTTGACTTAATTATCACCAAGCTGGATGAAACAGATGAGATAGGAAATGTTGTTAATATTGCTTATCATGCTAAAAGACCTATTGCATATCTTACCAACGGACAGAATGTGCCAGCAGATATTCAAACTTTTAGTAGAGAGGACTATATAACAGATTTATTAGGGAGAATAAGCCATGAATGATCAAGCAGAAGCACTTAGACAAATGATGGAAAGAACTATTGATAATAAAAATAGGAACCATCAAGATTTTCGTGTCATTACTGTGGCAAGTGGTAAGGGTGGAGTTGGTAAAAGCAACTTTAGTGTGAACCTTGCCTTAGGCCTAAGAGAATTGGGAAAAAAACCTATTATTTTGGATGCAGATTTTGGACTTGCTAATATAGAAATATTATTAGGAGAAAGGCCAAAATATAATTTGTCACATCTTATAAAAGGGCAGTGTGATATCAATGAGGTTGTTTGTAAAAGCAGATATGATATATCTTTTATTTCAGGTGGTTCTGGAATTAAGGATATGAATTTTTTACCAGCAGCTCAATTAGATAAAATTAGTCATGAGTTAGCCCACTTAAATAGTCAAACTGATTTGCTTATTATTGATACTGGAGCAGGTATTAATGATATCGTTATTAAATTCTGTAAGCTGGCCCATGAAGTGATTATTGTAGTCACTCCTGAGCCTACATCAATAATGGATGGCTATGCCTTAATTAAAACATTAATTGGGCAGTTTGGCATCGATACGGAAGTTAAGATTATCGTTAATAAAGCCTCAACTCAAGAAGAAGCCCATGATGTTTTTCATAAGCTATATTATGCGTCACGTCAATTTTTAAAACAAGGGATACAATATGCAGGATTTGTTCCTTACGATGAGCAACTTTTTGCAGCTGTGAAGGAACAAGTTCCTATCTTTAAACATAACCCAAGGGCAAAATCAAGTATTGCTTATTATCAAATTGGCAAAATTCTTCTTGGAGGTTCACAGCAAAAAGAAATGGTGAAAAGTGAGAGAGAAAGCTGGGTAAAACGGTTTAAGCGGGTTTTTGGTCACTAAATATGCTCATTATATAAAAGAATACATAAAAATATTGATTTTTTTGGAATATAATACTAGTATACTCGATATTATAGGAGATTATAGAATGAGTGAAAAAAAGACAAGCTATAATGATTTAGAAGAGAATAGACAGTATCAGTATATTGTCGCAATGGGTATATCTACAGGTGGTCCAAAGCTTCTAAACCAGATTATACCAACATTAGACGAAAATTTGTCAGCAACCTATATCATTGTACAGCACATGCCAGAAGGTTTCACAAAAAATTTAGCCATGAGGCTAAATACACTAAGTAAAGTTGAAGTTAAAGAAGCAGAAGATCAGGAAATTCTTAAGCGTGGAACAGTTTATATTGCACCTGGTGGAAAGCAGCTCAGAATAATGAATGGATTAAAACCTCAGATCCAACTTACCGATGATTTGCCGTACAAGGGACATAAGCCTTCAGTAAATGTGATGCTCAATTCTTTGGCAGAGCTAAGTAAGTGTTCAAAGAAAATGATAGCCGTTATTATGACGGGTATGGGCTCAGATGGACTTGAAGGTGTAACAGAACTTAAAAAGAGTAGTGAATGCACAGTTATTGCTCAAGATCAAGCTTCATCGACAGTATATGGTATGCCAAAAGCAATAGTAAATGCAGGGTTAGCTGATTATATTATTTCAGCTGACGAGATTACACAAATCATAAAAAGAATAGTGGGGGATAAACATGGACGTTAGCCAATATTTACAAATATTCATTGAAGAGTCAAAAGAAAACTTACAAACACTTAACGAAAACCTGTTGAATTTAGAAAATCATCCAGATGATATTGAGACACTGAACGCCATTTTTAGAGTGGCACATACATTAAAAGGTATGGCTGGTACAATGGGATATGTTAAAATGCAAAAGCTGACACATACCGTAGAAAACGTACTTTCTGAAATTCGTGCGGGAAAGTTATCTGTTAATTCAAGTATAGTAGATACACTTTTTCAAAGCCTTGACGCATTAGAAAACTATGTTGAAGAAATTACAAATACTTCTAATGAGGGTAATGAGGACTACGCTGCACTCATTAACACTTTAGGTAAAATCATTGAAAAAGAACAACCAGTGATGACTACTCAGGGTGCTCCTAATCAGAATGTTACTGTAGAGTCAATTACTGAAGCACAAGAGGATGCTAGTTTAATTGACCTTCCAGAGTCACAAAATCTTGTGAAAAATAATGCGTTAAGTATGGGCATGAATGTATTTCAAATCAATGTTGAATTAGCCCCAACTTGTGTATTAAAATCTGCAAGAGCATTTGTTATTTTTACTGACCTAGAAAGAATAGGAGAAATTATTCATTGCGTACCGAGTACACAAGATATTGAGGATGAAAGGTTTGAGAATGAATTTACCATAGTATTTGTTACGAAAGAATCTATGCAGAAGGTAGAAGAAACCATTTTGAGCGTATCCGAAGTTGAAAAGGTAAAAGTGCTTGCTTTCCAGACAAGTAAAAATACGATTCAACATGAAAGTGTTCAGCAAGAAGAAGAGCATATTGATAAGAATGCTTCTTCTGGAGAAAATAATGTGCAACAAAATGCAAAACAGCAAGTATCAAGTAAAACAGTAAGAGTAAACATTGATCGATTAGATACGCTGATGAATTTAGTAAGTGAGCTTATTATCGTAAAAACCCAGTTAGAAGGTTTAGATGTCAAAACAGATGATTCTAGTACCAACTATAATGATTCAGTTGAATATTTAGAGCGAATCACAACCAGCTTACATGATGCTGTTATGAAAGTAAGGATGGTGCCAGTTGAAACGGTATTTAATCGTTTCCCTCGTATGATCCGTGATATTTCAAGAAAACTTGATAAAGATATTGAGTTAGTTATGTCAGGTGAAGAAACAGAATTAGATCGTACAGTTATTGATGAAATTGGAGATCCACTGATTCACTTACTTAGAAATGCAGCTGATCATGGATTAGAGACAACAGATGAACGTATATCTATTGGAAAACCTAAGAAGGGAACCATTAAACTTCAAGCTTACCAGGATGGAAATAGTGTTGTTATTGAAGTTGAAGACGATGGAAAGGGTATAGATGTCAATAAGATCAGGAATAAAGCGATTGATAAAGGCACAATTACTAAAGAAGAAGCTTCTACCATGAGTGACCATGAAATTGTTGATTTACTATTTAGACCAAGCTTTAGCACAGCTGAAAAGATATCAGATTTATCTGGTCGTGGCGTGGGGCTAGATGTTGTTAAGAGTAAAATTACTGCATTAGGTGGACATGTCGAAGTAGAAACAGAATTTGGTAAGGGCAGTAAATTCATTGTACGCCTGCCACTTACATTAGCTATTATTCAAGCATTGATGATTAGTATTAGTAATGAAAAATATGCTATTCCATTAAGTAATATTCAAAATATCGAGGATGTGCGTAAAGAAGACATTAAGCTTGTTCAAAAACAAGAGGTTATTGTTGTTAGAGATGAAATCATTCCAATTATACGCTTACGTAATGTGCTAGGTATGCCAGAGGAAGAAGACAAAGACCTCATGATGGGTGTTATTGTCAAAAAAGGAGACAAGCAAGTTGGATTTATTATTGATTCTCTGATTGGACAACAAGAGATTGTTATTAAATCATTAGGCAAATATCTAAGTGGTATTGACATTATCGCTGGTGCAACCATATTAGGTAATGGTGAAGTAGCCCTTATTTTAGATGTTAATTCACTTATTTAGGAGGGGAAAGAAATGGGAAATTCAACTGAAATCGTAAAACAATTTATTGTTTTTAAACTCGATCAGCAACTTTTTGGTATTGATATTCAAAATGTACAAATCATAGAGAAAATGAAAGCAATTATGCGAGTACCCAAAGTGCCTATTTGTGTAAAAGGTGTTATGAACTTGAGAGGTGAAATTATTCCTGTTGTTTCACTAAGAGAACAATTTGAAATGCTTGGTTTTGAAGAGACGGATAAGACACGCATTATCATTGTGAAGTTAGAGGATAGCATGGTAGGTGTAATTGTGGATGAAGTCAAGGAAGTTATTGAAATTGAAGAACATCAGATAGAGAACGTTCAAAATATTCAAGGTAAGATGAAGTCGAATCATATTTTAGGTGTGGCAAAAGTGGAAGATAATATTATAACCTTACTTAATCTAGCGAATATTATCGAAGAAGCATTTGAAGGCAGTGACCAATGATAGGAGGATTACTTTGAGCCAACGCAATTATCAAAACATTACCAATGAAGAGATGGATATGTTACGTGAGGCAGGTAATATTGCTTCAGGTAATGCAATGACCTCATTAAGTCAATTAATAGGTTGTACGGTGGATATGAATGTCGCCCGTGTCCGCATAGAAAATATTCAACAGCTATCTGAGGTATTAGGTGATCCAGAAGAAGTCATAGCGGGTATGATTGTTAACGTATACGGTGATTTAAATGCTATGCTTTTACTTGCATTTGAGACAAAAAGTGCCATAGGTATTATAGATACCATGTTAGGAAAAAGTATGCATACCTTGGAAGAATTAGATGAATTAGATCATTCAGTACTATGTGAAACAGGTAATATTCTAGCAGGTTCTTATTTAAATGCGCTCAATACCTTTACAGGTCTTAACTTGGATGTATCTATTCCTCAGATGGCTATTGATATGGCAGGCGCCATATTAAGTTATCCTGTTATAGAGTTTGTAAGGAACGACAATACGATGCTTTTTATAGAAACCATCTTTAAGGATGTTAATGGCTTATTAAATGGAACCTATATTTTAATTTTGGATAATGAATCATATAACAAAGTAATTGATTCACTAGGTGCATACATATGAGCGAAGTAAACATAATAAAAGTTGGAATGGCAGATTTAAATGTAGGAAAGGATCCAGATATTCTGACTACCTTAGGACTTGGTTCTTGTGTAGGGATAGCATTATATGATCCAGTTGCCAAAATTGGTGGACTAGCACATATAATGCTTCCAGATAGCACCCAAATAAAGAACAACAGTAATGTTGCAAAATTTGCGGATACAGCCATTGAGGCACTTGTTGGTGAACTCATTAATGCTGGCGTAAGAAAGAATCGCTTGGTAGCCAAAATAGCTGGTGGTGCTCATATGTTTGAGTTTAAAAATATGGATGATATGATGCGCATCGGAACAAGAAATGTGAGTGCAGTTGTACAAATTCTCGAAAATGAGAATATACCGATTATCAGTCAAGATACAGGTGATAGTTATGGAAGAACGGTGGAGCTTCATACAGCTACAGGAATGTTTCGTGTAAAAACCATTGGTCATGGTATCAAAGACATATAGTAAGAGGTAATGGGGGTCTGATATGGAGAAAGAAGATATAAATGCTATCTGGTGTGAATATGTTACAACAAGAGATAGAGCACTTAAAAGTAAATTAACAGAGCACTATGTCTACCTGGTCAAGCTAGTGGCAGGTAGGCTAAGTGTTTATCTGAATCAATATGTAGATTTAGATGACCTTGTGGGATATGGTATTTTTGGTTTGATTGATGCCATTGAAAAATTTGACCCAAGTAAGAATGTGAAGTTTGAGACCTACGCATCTTTAAGGATACGAGGAGCTATTTTCGATGCAATTAGAAAGTTGGATTGGGTACCTAGAACCCTTAGAAAAAAACAGAAGGATATTGATAAGGCCTATTTAGAATTAGAAGCACAAATTGGACATCAACCTTCAGAACAGGAAATGGCAGACTATTTAAATATAACCATTGAAGAATATAATGAACTACAAAAAGAGGTAAACATTTCTAGTTTGATATCTATTGATGAATATATGTCTCAATTTGAAGTAGTTAAGGATCCAATGGCACCTGTACCTGAAAATTGTATAGAAGAAAATGAAATAAAAGAGGCGCTTTCACGCTTTATTGATTCTCTTTCTGAAAGAGAAAAGAAAGTAATTGTGCTTTACTATTATGAGGAGCTCACTTTAAAGGAAATTAGTCGCGTGTTAGAAGTATCTGAATCTAGAGTTTCCCAATTGCATACTAAGGCAGTGTCTAGATTAAGAGCGAATATGCAAAAATATCATTTTGTTTTACCATTATAATTGCCCTTAGGCATAAAGGAGTGAAGTTATGCTACGCCCTGTTGATACACAGACGATTTATCAACAATCACATGAAGTGTCCAATAGACAGCAAGCACAGCTTAGAGGTGAAATGACGCAACAAGATCAGTTTGCTCATCTTTTACAAAAGGAGACGGCGCAAAAGCAGGAAGTTGTTGTAGAAATTAAACATGACGAGAAAATTGATAATCAATTAGATAAGAATAAAAAGAAAAATGACCAATCTAGTACCCGTGATAGAAAAAAAAGTAAGAAAAAGGACGAGTTACCAAAAAAGCAAGGAAGTAGCACGTCACCTTTGCATTTTGATGCAAGAATATAAAAGGAGAAAAAGATGAGTATTCAAGTAGAAAGTATGCCCATTTTTTGTTTAATATGGATTGTTATTGGCGTCATCATTATTGTTGTCGCGATTATAAGGTTAGCCGGCCATGAAGCTGCCGAGGACTATTATGTTAAAATGGCGCAGCAAAATGAAGGGGGGCATAAAGAACTAGAGGAATTGTTTAACTATTTTCTTGAGGAAGAAGAAAAGAAGAATCAAGATTTTAGAGAACTAATGATTGGTGTTGCCCAAAATCAAAAGGTCAGTGACCAAATGACCCATGCAAAAGGCCATGAAATAATAGAATATAAGCGTAAGAACGACAAGGAAGCTTTATATCAAGAGATTATTAGGCAATTTGAACAGGGACAAGAGGTTGAAGCCATTGCAAAGAATTTGAAGAAAGGTGTAGGAGAAGTGAAACTGATACTTTCTCTTAATGAGATGAGGTAAATTTATGAAACAAACAAAAATCACCTTTTGGTTATTAGGATTTGGATTTGGTATCGTTGTATCTGGTATTGTGGGGACCGTCTTTGCACTATATATTAACCAGCAAAAGAATGATTTTGTAAGTGAAAATATGCAAACACAAGACACCATCACCTCCCCTATCGCCACCAGTGACGAGATAACGACTAGTCGTGATGAGATAAAAAATAATGAGGCAATTTCGAAGGAAAGTAATACAGAAGAAGTTTCTAATACAGAAGAAGTTCAAAATCAAGAAGCTCAAAGCCAAGAATTAAAAGAACACGAACTTCAAGTAGAAAGTCAAGTAGAACCTGACTTATCCCAAGAACAAATACCAACTATTGAAGTAGAACCTATCCAAGTTGAAGTGAACATTCCCACGGGTAGTAATGCTATGCAAATAGCTGTTATCCTTGAAGAAAAGAAAGTTATAGATAATGCAGTTGCCTTTAAAGATTTTCTGCGTGAGAAGAAAATGACAACGAAGTTAAAGCAAGGAAAGCTTATGTTGCCACAAAATGCAACCTACGAAGAGGTTCTGGAGTGCCTTTTGGCTAAGTAGTAGCTAATAGGCAAGAAATATTTATTTGAAATATTTACTGAAAGTTATTGCGGTTAATATATATGTATGATATAATCATTCAGAAAAACGCACGCATATAGATGTATTTGTGGGGTGCTAATTTAGTCCACAAGGATTTAATATATGCGGAGGAAAAAACCAGGAGGTAATACAATGAGTGTAATTTCAATGAAACAATTATTAGAAGCAGGTGTACATTTTGGTCACCAAACAAGAAGATGGAATCCTAAAATGAAAGAATACATCTTCACAGAAAGAAATGGTATTTACATTATCGATTTACAAAAAACAGCTAAAAAAGTTGATGAAGCATATAATGTTGTTCGTCAAGCAGCAGAAGAAGGCGGAAAAGTATTATTTGTAGGTACAAAAAAACAAGCTCAAGAATCTATTAAGTCTGAAGCTGAAAGAAGTGGTATGTACTTTGTAAATAATAGATGGTTAGGTGGTATGCTTACTAACTTTTCTACCATTCAAAAAAGAGTTGCTAAGCTTAAACAATTAGAAACAATGGAACAAGATGGTACATTTGATGTATTACCTAAAAAAGAAGTTATCGAACTTCGTAAAGAAATGGACAAGCTCGAAAAGAATTTAGGTGGTATTAAGGAAATGAAAGAGCTTCCTAGCCTTATGTTCGTTGTTGATCCACGCAAAGAAAGAATTGCTATCCAAGAAGCTCATATTTTAGGCATTCCTGTAGTAGCAATTGTAGATACAAACTGTGATCCAGAAGAAGTAGACTATGTTATTCCAGGTAATGACGATGCTATTCGTGCTGTAAAACTAATTGTTGCTAAAATGGCAGATGCTATTATTGAAGCAAACCAAGGTGAAATTTTTGAAACATCTACTGAAGAAGCAGAAACAGCTGCGGAGGAAGTAGAAACAGCTACTGAAGAAGCAATCGCTGAGTAATATATAATTGGAGGGAACAAAAAATGGCAATTACTGCTGCTATGGTAAAAGAGTTACGTGAAAGAACACAAGCAGGTATGATGGACTGCAAAAAAGCATTAAATGAAGTTAATGGTGATATGGAAAAAGCTATTGAGTACTTACGTGAGAATGGTTTAGCTAAAGCTGCTAAAAAAGCTGATCGTATTGCTGCAGAAGGTCTTGTAAAAGAAGCAATTGCTGATAATGGCAAAAGGGCTGCAATCGTTGAAGTTAACTCTGAAACTGACTTCGTTGCAAAAAATGAACAATTTATTTCTTTTGTTAATAACGTAGCGCAAATCGTTCTTAATAATGATGTGGCTAATGTTGAGGCATTAAAAGCACTTCCTTGGATAGATGATGCATCAAAAACAGTTGGTGATGTATTAACAGAAAAAATTTCTACTATTGGTGAAAACCTATCTATTCGTCGTTTCCAAAAAATTTCTACAGAAGGTACACTTGCTTCGTACACACATGGTGGCGGTAAGATTGTAGTAGTTGTAGAAGTTGATGCTGAAGGCGACAAAGCATATGAAGTAGCAAGAAATGTGGCAATGCAAGTTGCTGCAGTTAATCCAGAATTTGTTTCAGTTGATCAAGTATCTGAAGAAAAGAAAAATCATGAAAAAGAAATTTTAATGCACCAAGCGCTTAATGAAAATCCTGGAAAACCAGAAAATATCATTGAGAAAATGGTTATGGGTAGATTAAGTAAGCAACTCAAGGAAATTTGCTTATTAGAGCAAGAATATGTTAAAGATCCTGATTTAACAGTTGGAAAATATGTTGCAAGTGAGCTTGGTAGTGCAAATTTAGTGAAGTCATTTGTAAGATTTGAAACTGGTGAAGGTATCGATAAGAAAGAAGAAAATTTTGCTGAAGAAGTAGCAAAACAAATGCAAGGTTAATAAAAAAGGGGCACCACGGTGCCTTTTTTTTATGACTAGAAAGTTCAAAATATATCTAGAAATATAGCACTATTTATGAT
>JAEXBC010000413.1 GCA_023457875.1 Bacillota bacterium
TACCAATAGCCGCTCTGTGCCTTGTACCTAAATCCATGCTAATTTCCATACTATCAGAAAGAGGCAAAAAACATGTTGCAGCAGATATTCTATTATTTTTGATAATCACAGCTCCATCATGAAGTGGTGTGTTCTTTTCAAAAATATTAATGAGCAGTTGACTAGAAATGACAGCGTCTATTTTAATACCTGTTCTCTCCACATCTTCAAGCTTCATATCTTGCTCTAGAACAATAAGTGCACCGGTCTTGAATTTTGACATATGCACAGATGCTTTAGCAATGGCATCAATCGCATCATCAGAGAGCCCATCCTCAATTTGATCTGAGCTAGTTAAAAGTCCCTCAAACAATCTGCCCCTACCAATCTGCTCTAAGGCTCTTCTAAGTTCTGGCTGAAATACAACTAAAATTGCAAAGGTACCTACTGTAATTGCATTAGAAACGACCCACCACAGCGTGTGCAGTTGAAAAATATACGCCACACTTGCTACTGCTAATACAATCACAACACCCTTGAATAAAGTCCAAGTTCGTGTATCCTTAATCCATGCAAGGACAATATATATAAGATATGCCACAACAAGAATGTCTATTACATCCCTAACTCCAATATTGGGGAATCCAAGGTAGGGAATTTTATCAAGTGCCTCTTTTATTCCATCCACTTAGCAAAACTCCTTTTTCATTCATTTTCAAATTTATTATATCATGTTTCATCAATGGCGTGAATTCAATTTTCATTAAAAAATTCGGTTTATACAATCCATGTTTTGCCACCTTACCAACATAAAAAGGGTACAAGTTTTTATATTCTCATACTTGTACCCTAGTCATTATATGCTTGAGTTTTTATCCTTAGACTCCATAATGAGACTGGTATAATCCCTTAACTTACCTTCACTATTGTTTTTTTCACCATAGCCTGTCAAATCGCTCCCGCTCTTTCGTCTATCATTTCTACCTGACATATAGTCCTCTAAGTCGTCATAACGCTTTACTGTACTAAAACCTATAGGATTAGTATAATCATGTTCTTCATCAAAAGCGCTTATTCTACTAGGCTGCTTCATGGCATCATAAGGCTTTTGATAGTCATCAAGCTTATTTCTTGAATTAGCGGTGTAGACATGTTTGACTGTGTTATTAACTGTGTTCATATTAATCTTAGGAACCACCTTGACATAGTAGTAATTGTCATTATCCTCAAAAGTTACTACCTCAGCACGCTGATAATCTAGTACAATAGAGAAAAATTGCATTACCACAGCAATCCCACTATAAATGACTGTCCATATAATAATACTTAAAATATTTTCACTAAATGAATCTAAAAATAGTATTGCCATTAAAAAGCCTAAAATATTCATTACAGCCCCAACGCCTATTGCGATATAAGCAGCATAATCAATTGACTGTTTTCTAATCAGGTAAATAACAGAAAACACAATTAAAAAGACCACACTATAGGCAAGCATTTGTTCATTCAATAATAGTGCTTTATAGTCCATTTGAGTAATATGACTTACCATATCCAATATTTCAGACTTATCTAGACTAGCACTCTGTATAAGACTAGCAAGCTGTGGCATTACAAACCATAATCCCACACCTAAAATAATACATACAATGCATATGTAGGATCCAAACAGAGCAGCAACGATTGGCATGGCTAGCTCCATATGAATAGAAAAGGCTATTAGCGTAACAATAATCAATATACTTTCCTTAGGAAAAAGTCTCATAAACCCAATATAAAGTAGCATGAGCATACAAAATACAATAATCGCCAAAATAGGATTCGTAGAAAATATAAATAGAAAAGCAAGAAAGATACTTCCTAATAAAATCCACTGGGCTGATACAAATGTCGCAATAAGTGCCAAAACGAAGGTAGGTAACAATCCACTAAATGTACCAGTATAATTGGTAACTATAATAAGCATCCTTAATGCGCTAACCGTAACAATAAACCTTAATAAAGGCAAAAGCATATATTCATATTTCTTAAATACACGGATTAAATTCTGTCTTGCTCCAAGTAATGTCTCATTCGATTTCATCTTCTTCCCCCTGATCACTATTTTGCTTATCCCCATAACTATCTAGTTCCTTCAACAACTTTCTGTACTCAATAAACCTTTGCCTAGACTTATGATATTGACTACCATAAATAGCTGTTGAAATAAAACTATATACAATGATAGCAATAAGCCAAGGAAAGAAATAGGGCATAAGATAAAGTTCTATGACTTGCCAAAGTGAAGTTGGAAAGACAAATTGATGTTGCACTTTATTAAGCATCCCGATTGTTACAAAGAAAAAAGCAATGCAGGTTATACCTAATCTTATCTTAAAGTTATTAATATATATATAATCTTCTACATAATAATCTAGTCTAGCCTTGTCCTTCTTCATATATTTCTTTTCGTATAAGGCTAATTTTGTCATAAGTATAATCTTATTTTGATCTGTCAAATCATCACACCCTTTTTACTTATTTAAAGCCATCAGTAGTGTAGTTTCCTGCGGCATTCCAGAACAACCATTCATCAAGGCCAGCATCATACGTTGCTTTAATTTGAGCTTTAATATGTTCTGGACCATATTTTAAGTACGGCTTTAAACTTTTTAATGTAAAGTCTTGTAACCATGGTCTAATAGTAGCTTGGTGGTTACTACTTGTTTCTTCACTAATAATGTCTTGTCCAAGATGCATTGTTTTTAATATTATACCATAAGCGTCAAGATGAGGATACGCTATACCAAAAGTTCCCTCGGCATAATGGGAGGGATAAACCATTGGACAAATATAGTCTAAATACTGACTCATTTTCTCAAAGTCTTGTCCCACAATGTCAGCATCCAGTTTGCTTAATATGACTGCCCCAAAAACATCGGCAGAAACGAAGGCACCTTTTTCCTGTAAGTGCTCACAAGCATATTTAGTAAATGCCGTAATAATTTCTCTTTTTGAGAGCTGCTCATCTAAAATCACCTTATCTGAGCTCATGGATTCATGAAAACGGATATAATCAAATTGAATTTCTTTAAATCCCAAAGCAACTGCCTCGTCACTAATTTCCAATAAATACTCCCAATTTTTTTGATTATATGGATCTAACCAAGTATCCTTTGTACTTGTTTCATATACTTGCCCATTTAAACTTTTTATCGCTCGCTCTGGATACTTTTTCGGAATCACATTATCCTTAAAAGCAACCACCCTAGCGATTGGGTATATACCCTCTTCATACAGCCTATTCATCATATGATTCATATCTGTAATAGGTGGCTTTTCTAAAACTGCACCTGCCTCTATAGCTGTTTGATTAGCTGTATTAAAGGTCAAGCATCCCTGATCGTTTTTTATATCTATCACAAAGGCATTAATCCCCGACTCTTTTGCAAGTTTAATATAGCGCTCATATTCATGGATTTTACTTGAAGGAATATAAATCCCCCTAACCCTCTCCATGTGATCAAACAAGTGATAGTTAATGCTTGATTCCCCTAAGTAGACAGATTCTATGTATTTGCCTGCCTTATTGAAAAAAGGCAACCTAAAAGCAAGCTTCTCACCCAAATTACTAGTCACAACAAAAATAATACTTCCAATAATGCCAGCCAAGATAGCGACTATTGCCATTATCCTTTTTCTCTTTCTTGCACGCTGGTAGTGAAAAAAGCTATTTACTGGATATACCTTATATTTTTTCATATTTTTAGCACCCCTATATACCCTTATCATTATACCATACGTCACTTTTAATTGACTTTATTCAATTTGACTAATATTTATATAAATTATAGTTAGATTTTAAATATTCCACTAGAAGAATATTAGAATTCTATCTACTTTGATAATGCTATTGTATGCATCATGCCTATTTCATTAGACAAGCCTACCTATTCCACAATAGCACTTCTTCATTAATATTCGAAAAAAAATATTTTTAAATATTAAGAATTTATACTTAAGTATAACATTAAGTTGATTTTACGAAAAGATTCATTTTAACAATATCAAAACGTCGAGATTAAAAAAGCAACCGAGAAATTTTCTCGATTGCCTCTGGGTAAAAATAAGTACGCTTTATATAAAGTGCTTAAGCCTTATTAATTGAATCCTTAAGTGCTACTGACATATTATAAAGATTTTCTGAAATAGAATTTATTTCTTCTAAGGATGCACTTTGCTCTTCTGAAGCGGCAGCTACATCCTGAGATGCTTTAGAAATGGTTTCTGAAATTTGTTTTGTTTCACTAATTGATGAGACCACATTTTGAGAATCAAGATAAATATGATTCACATTTTCGGTCACAGCATTTGAATAGTTTGTAATTTCATTAACTGAAGAAAGTATTTTGCCAAAAATTTCACCTGCTGATGTCACAATACTAATACCTTCCTCAACTGAAGTATTACTTTCACTTGTAATAGCTACTGCGTTGTCAATTTCACTTTGAACTTCACTGATTAAATCATTAATTTTAATAATCGCATTCTTGGATTGCTCAGCTAAGTTTCGAATTTCTGTTGCCACCACCGAAAAGCCTTTGCCTGCTTCACCTGCCCTTGCAGCTTCAATTGAAGCATTAAGCGCTAGTAGATTGGTCTGTTCCACAATAGAATTAATCATTGCCGTAATCTGACCAATTTCAGTAGATTTTTTTCCTAATAAGTTAATTTCAGAACTAAGCTTAGTAGAATTCTTATTAATAATTTCGATTTGTTCTATAGCAGAGGTGATAACCGCATTGCCATCATTGGTCATATCATAACACTTCTTGGCATATTCAGAAACAGTTGAAATACGCTCTGTTGTATTCATTAACTGATTGGAAATATCACTAATCACATGGTAAGCCTCTGTTGTTAAATCACGCTGAAGAGATGTACTTTCCGCAATGTCTATAATCGAAGTCATGGTATGCTCTGCCGCTTTATTTGCTTCACTTATACCAGTGCTTAAGTTCTTTGCCACATCATGAAGATTTTCTGAACTATCAGTAAGATTACGAATAGATTTATTTAAAGGCACTCAATGGATTTCCATTGAGTGCCTCTCTAAACGTTAATACTATTTTACATAAAGATGTTTAATATTAATAATACTACTAGTCCAACTGCCCAGGCAATGGTGGTTGTAACAGACCATACTCTAATCTGTTCTTTTGTCTCCGTAACACCACTTAGACGGTTAACAACCCAATAAAAACTATCATTAAAGTAAGAGAAGAACAAAGAACCGATACAAGCTGCAAAAGCACCAAGTAACATATTTCCACCTGCAGCTTCAACGATTGGAGCAGTAATACCTGCTGCTGTAATCATTGCTACTGTTCCAGAACCCTGAACAAAACGTACAAGAGTTGCAATAATAAATGGTAATAGGATCACTGGAATTGGTGTTGCAGCAATGGCATTTGCAATATAATCACCAACACCTGCTGATTTTAATACCTGACCCAGTGCGCCACCACCACCAGTAACAAAGATAATGATACCTGCTGATTTCATACTGTCTTCTAGTTGGCCAATAACATATTTTCTATCTTTGTCTCTTGTTAAGGTGTAAATTGATATTAATAAACCAATACCTACAGCAACAATAGGTTTTCCAAGGAAAATAAGTATTTCATAGAATCCAGTTGTTAGTTTTAATGCTGATAAAACAGTATTTGATAGAATTAAAATAATAGGAAGAATAATTGGTAAAAAGGCTAAGAATGCAGAAGGAAGATTTCGGTCCTTCTCATCAGATACCACATCATAAATAGGTTGTTGATAAGAAGGTCTTTCCCATCCATCACCTGCTTCATTAGGTAACTGATAGATTTTTTTACCAATATATTTGCTATATAACATAACTGCTATTGCCATTGGCAAAGCAATAACAATTCCTAAAAGTATAAACTGTCCAACATCCACATTAAAGGTTCCTGCAACTCCAAGAGGACCAGGTGTAGGTGGTACTAAGGAGTGGGTAATAACGAGTCCACCTGCTAACGCAACGGAGAGTCCTGTAATAGATTTCTTTGTTCTTCTGGATAATGCTTTTGCAAGAGGTGATAGAATAACAAAACCTGAGTCACAGAAAATAGGAATGGATACCAAAAAACCTGTTAGTGTAAGGGCTGCCTCTTCTTTTCCTTTACCAAAGAGCTTAAGGAAGGTACGCGCCATTCGCTCGGCAGCACCTGATAATTCAAACATCTGTCCCATCATAATACCTAGTCCAATAATAATACCTATGCTGCCAAGTGTTCCACCAAATCCCGTGGTGATTGCATCCACTGTTGCACCAGTTCCAAGTCCACCAATCACACCTACTGTAATTGCAGCTATAAGAAGGGCTACAAATACGTGAATTTTTGTCTTTAAAATTAAAAAGATAAGTACTGCTAAACCAATTCCAAGACCAATAAGCATTTGACTTCCTGATACTGTTACTTCTGGATTCATAATGATCCGCCCCCTTAAAATGAATACCTATTTTATGAAATTTGCTGAATACTTGGCTCCTAAAAGGATTGCCTCTACCATACTTACTTCACTTGCAATGCCTTTTCCTGCGATATCTAGCGCTGTTCCGTGGTCCACGGAAGTTCTAAGAATGGGCATACCTCCTGTAATGGCTATTGTTCTTTCAAAATCTAAGGTCTTTGTAGCAATATGCCCTTGATCATGATATAGAGATAATACGCTGTTATAACGCCCTTGTAGTGCAAGGTGAAAAACAGAATCTGCACCGATTGGTCCTACCACATCGTATCCCTCTGCTATCAGTTCTTCAACCGCAGGCGTAACATGATTTACTTCTTCATCACCAAATAAGCCATGTTCTCCACTATGTGGATTTAGACCTGCAATTGCCATTGTCCCTTCACTTACCCCCAGTTTATCCAGTACCTCCTTACATCTTTTGACATAATCTTTAATTCTTTCTTTTGTAATCAAATCGCAGGCTTTACGAAGTGATACATGCCTTGTGAGGAAAAAAACTCTCATGCCATGAACTTCAAACATAGTCAAGGGATCCTTTGTATTGGTTAAAGCACCAAATATCTCTGTGTGCCCAATAAAATTAATGTTGCCTGCCTTTAAGGATTCCTTATTAATCGGCGTAGTTGATACAGCAGCTACTTCTTTGTTATTGGCAAGTTCAATACTTTTTGCGATATATTCGTAAGCTGCCCTCCCGCACATACCGCTAACCTCACCAATCTTAAATGTGTTCATATCCACATTATTAAGGTCAATGAGATTAAGAACACCTTCTGAATAATCGCCCTCACTCACTTTGTCTATTACCTTCACCTGAAGGCTTACACCAGCAAATTTTATGGCGTCCTCGATTACTTTCCTATCACCTACCACTACGCAAGCCGCTGCACTTTGTACGTCCTTATTGGCTAATGATTTAACAACGATTTCAGGGCCTATTCCAGCTGGATCACCCATTGGTATTGCTATAAATGGCTTCATATCATCATCTCCATTCTCGTAAAATAAAAGCTATACTATATGCCTTCTTAAATGAATAACTTTTCTTTTAAATACCTAATGCAGTTATTCAGTGCAAATCTATCCCCTGCCATACCTCCTTTAGTTACAATTTTGAGTCCATCAAATTCACCTGCGATAAATTCTCCATATGCTGCTAATGGTAACACTTCATCCAAGAGCTTAATGCCTGCGGTGCCAAATCTTTTACTAACTGAAACAGTAATATCACCTCCGCTAGTATATATTCCTTGGAACGCATGGTTCCTTGATAAGATTTGATACGTTATCTCTGCCAAAGAATCATTAATCATATTACTTACAGCATCGGTCGTACACTGATATCGCTGTGCATAGGGCATAAAATCTATTCGATTTTCAGGCATGATGCCGTCTCCAATCACCGTGCAGATTTCATAGTCACTGCAGTTATCTAGCACTTGATTTACAACACGTTCAATTTCCTTAGCCCTTATTGCCTCATCCTCTAGTAAGTCTCTGGTTTTAACATATACATTTAGAATACTTTGGGATAAAAGTAATTCATCCACCTGGGTTTTTGCAACTGGATTCACACTTCCTACGGTAGCAAGAATCTTATACTTTGTTTTCCTACTTTTTGGTACAATTAACTTTCTGACTACAGTTGACGTAAAGCTTCCTGGATCCACAGTAATAAAGTTTACCTTACTCTCAATAACCGAAGCTGCTATTAAATCCATATCTTCCTGAGAGACACTGTCAAAAATGATGGTTCGAATTCCTCTTTCTTTATATTCTAGTATTTTGCTGACTAGGTGCTCCTTCCCTAGCATCAAATCATTGAGATACAGTGAAGCTACTGGATATTTTGATTGTTCTTGATAAAGCTGCTGAGGCAAGGAGGTATTGACTGGTGTTTTTGGATCCTTCGTTACCTCCGTTCTGTGAAGGGGTACGGTATTGACCAAAAGGTAACCCCCTACAATAATCCTTTTTGCCTCTGGAAAGCACGGTACCACCATGGCAATCGCTTGATTATCTAAGGCATCTAACAGTGCATCTGTTTCACTTCCTAGGTTTCCCCTAAGGGTACTATCAATGCGCTTTGCATATACTTTAACGTCATCAGCCTTTAGAAGCTTCGCCACGTTGTATACTCTGTTATAGGCAACTTTCGAATCTACTGCACGACTATCGGTAGGATATAATACACAGTCACTTTCGGAAAGTCTAGTAAGTTCCAAGCGCTCAGTATTCATTACTGTGTAAGAAATGTAGTTCAATTTGCTGATGAGTACTCCTGTGGCATTAGCACCTGTTAAATCATCTGCTATTACAACACACTGCGGCATATTTTTCCCTCCTTATACAGGAATAATGGTTGCTCTCATTTCCTTTAGCTTCTTTTCCTCCTCGGAGGTAAACTTCTTATTGGTAATCACTGCCGTATAATCTGATAAATCATTTATTTTGATTAATGCCTGTCTACCAAATTTGGAGCTATCCACCACCAGATATTTCTCCTTTGAATGATTACATACAGTTTGTTTCATAATCCCTTTATCCATGGTAGGTGTAAGGACACTAAATGAATCATCCACAGACTGTGCTCCCAAAAAGGCGATATCCATTCTTAGGTTTGATACCATCTGAAGAGCTAATGAGCCCACCATGCTTCCTGTGGATTTTTGAATAACACCACCACATATAATCAAATTAGCTGAAGAATCCAGTAATAAGTTGGCGATGGCAACATCGTTGGTGACAATGGTCAAATTAGGAATATCCTTAATGGCATTGGCTATTTCAAAGGTAGTCGTACCTGCATCTAAATAGACTACACTTCCCTTTCTTACTAGTTTTGCACCAATCTGTGCTATTTTATGCTTCACCTCTAACTCTAAACTTCTTTTTTCTGTGTAAGGTACTTCTTGCTTGATGATGGCCCCACCATGATACCTGTCAATCCTTCCCTCCTGTTTCAACTTTTCTAGATCTCTACGAATGGTCATTAAGCTTACATCTAGCATTTTTGCAAGCTTTTCCACCTGTACAGAGCCATTAGCACTTAGTATTTCAATAATTTTTGAATGTCTTTCAATAGGAAGCATCTTCTCACCTCACATCTCTATTTTCTCCATGCGGATTTCTAGCTTATAGGATTGTAAACTGTACAAATCTAATGCACGCGAAAAATGTTCGTTTATGTTCTTTCTTCCATTTTCCTTTATAAATGTATGTTCGTTTATGTTCTTATGATAGTATTATGAAGAATTTTTGTCAACACTTTAGGAATAATTGTTCTTTTATGTTCTTTTTATGTTATTTCCTGTAATAAACGAACACTTTTTTAATGCCCATTGACTTCATTCTATAAGGTGATATATGTTTAATGTATAGTCATACCAACAATTAACCACTACTGAGGTGAGACAAATGAAATTAAAAAATGTCATGATTGTCGTAAAGGACATTGAAAAATCTAGAGCTTTTTATAAGGAATTATTTGGCCTGGAAGTTGTTTTAGATAATGATGGAAATATGATTTTAACAGAAGGGCTTGTCCTTCAAGATGCTTCTATATGGAAAAGCTTTATAGAAAAGGACGTCGTTTGGCACAATCATGCCACCGAGCTTTACTTTGAAGAAAAAAATATTGAAGGCTTTGTAAAAAAGCTAGAAAACTATAAAGAACCAATTCAGTATGTTAATCGTCTAATGGAGCATTCATGGGGACAGCGGGTTGTTCGCTTTTATGATCCAGATGGGAATTTAATAGAGGTCGGCACGCCAGTATAATGGTGCAAACATAAAAAATGGAGCCTTTTTTCGGCTCCAAGAAAACATTGTATTTAGTGAGTATGAGCAATTACAGGATTGACGCTTTTTTGGATATGGGTATGGTTTATTTTTATAAATAATAAGCCCCCTGTAGATAATTTATTCCTAAAGCTATAAGCACATCGTTAATCTCCTTCGTATCAACCCCATCTGCTATAATAGAAATCTGCAAGCTATTCATCATGGCAATAATGCCTTTCAAAATGCTAATACCTTTTTCGTTGTCAAAGGATTGCCAAATGAAATCTTTATCCAATTTGACATATTTGAAGGGAATATATTTAAAATGTTCAAAGCTACTATGCCCAGTGCCAAACTGTTCCAAAACAAGGGTCATTCCATTCCTAATCAGCTCCTCTAGGTTGCGATAAATAATAGGCTGATTGTTGTAATCCATAAAATCCGATATCTCAAGTGCAAAGATATGGTAATCCATATGATATGTCTCAAGAATTGAGCGATAACGCTCTAATATATTCTCCTGCATCAAATGGGTTACATCCAAATTAATATGGATTAATTCATGGTCTTGCCAATGACTCCACTGATTTTTTAAATAAACACAGATATCTTCAAAAATGCCAAGGTGTATTTCCCTTAGCTTTCTATAATCCTCAGTTTCATGAATTAAATCACAGGGGGATACATAGGTTGGTGGAACCGTGGCGAGCTTCAAAAGAGACTCTCTCCCTATGACTTTGTTCTCAGATACAGAGAATATTGGCATAAAGCATAGCTCATATTGATGACTTTCCAAAATATTCATAAGTTGCTTCTTTTTTTCTGTATACATTTTTTTAACATCTATACTTAGGTCCGCTGTTTGGAGTAGCATTCTTCTTGCATTAAGCACATTCTCATAGAAATACTTGGCGTAATAGAAAAGATCATACACGTCTTCTATATCCGTTGGATAGGAGATCTCAAGCATTCGAACTGAGATGGAAAGATCCATGTTCAGAACACTCCATTTTGAAAGTGCAAATTTAGATGTAATCCTTCTCAATAATTGTTCTTTCTTGTGAGGGGGAAGATCGCCTCTTAGCCTAATGGCAAATAAGCCATCTTCAATGCTATAAATATCATGCAATCCGTCTAGTGACTTTAAATAGAGGGAAACCTCCTTAATTAGAGAAAACCAATAATTTGTACCCCACTTAAAATTAATAATCGCTTTATCTTCCAGCTTAATCAAAATAATGGTAAAAGGGCTTTGGTTAATTAAATCCATCTGTACATGGGTAATGAATGCTTGATTTGTAAGCAATCCTGTGGCATCCTCCAATTCTTCTTCTCTATTTTGAATCACAATAAAGAGTAATAGCAAGCAAACAGAGACAGTAAGGCTTTGTACGAAGGCTTGAAAAAGAAAAATATCAAGAAGAATAATTAACAAGACAGCAGCGCTCATGCTTACAATCATAAGACGTATGGTTCTTGCAATTACTTTTTTAAACTGAAAAAAATGTACGATATTTAATGTGAAATAATAAGCGGCTTGTATCACCAAATAGATAAAACCAATGCCGTGACTATACGCCCCATTTTTATCTATGTAGAAAATAAGATTCGTGAAATAATTAGAGCATATAAAGAGCATCGCTAGGATTACAGGAACGTATAATCTAAGCTTCTCATTTGACGTTAAATTTGTCCTCTTTTCAATTAGCTCCAGCGCATACAATGACGATAGAAAAGGAATGCTGTTCACTAATATAAAATAAATGTATAACACAAGATAGAATAACCATATGGGGTATGTATCTATATTTCTGATGGCTTCTTCACTTAGAATGTCAAAAAAGCAGGAGGAAAAACCTATCCAAAGCATGATTTCAAAAAGCCTGTTCTGTTTATCATTAATGCGCTTCTTAACATAGAATAAATAGATTGTGCACACATATAGAATCAGTCCACTATTACAGAAGTAGTATTGTAACAAAAGCCCTCCTCCTTTCATCTATATTGATTGCCTACTTACCATAGCCTCTAGGCCTTATTTTTTTCCAAAATAAACTGAATAAAATCCTCCTCTGGAATTGGTTTTGAAAAATAGTACCCCTGCAAATAATCTACACCCAGATTAATGAGGGCATCTGCCTGTTCTTTGGTCTCAACTCCTTCTGCAATCAATTTAACACCTAAAGACTTCATCATGGAAATATTGCTTTCTAGGGTAACTTTTCCTATATCATCTTCAAAATAGTTCCATACAATGGTCTTATCCAATTTTACAAAATGAAAGGGTAGCCCAAGGATATAATTGATATTGGCATAACCGCTACCATAATCATCCAGTGCAAATGTCATACCTAGCTCGTCAAGCTCCTTAAAAAGATCACGGAGGATTTCTGAGGTATTTATCGCAACTGTTTCTGTAATTTCAAGGCAGATTTGACTAGGGCTAATTTGATTTGCTTCCATTAAGGCGAGAATTTGCTGCTTGATATTCTTTTGCATACATTGAACAGCAGATAGATTGACCTCAATATATTGAATGCCCATTTTATCAAGTTCAGCTTTATTAAAGAGCGAACATACGGTTTCAAAAATCTGCATACCAAGTACAGCGATGGTACCATCTTGCTCTGTGATTGGAATAAACGCATCTGGGGGAATAAAGCCAAGCTCAGGATCCTTTAGCCGAATCAATGCTTCCGCTGAAACAAAACGTTTCTCCTCCACCGAATAAATGGGCTGATAATACACCTCAAAGGAGCGTTTTTCCAGTGCTAAGGCAATGGCTTTTTTAACCTGTTGTTGGCGAAAATAAGTATCGAAGTTGATTTTCATCATGCCATTTTGCTTATCCATATCCTCCACAGTGCGTAAAGTCGTCAAATAATTAATGTACTCATACACATGGGAATAGTCGCTAATTTGATCTGGAATGGCATACTGAGTGATTCTAGCGGACAACTTGATAGCTAGGCCGTTAATATGCCAGCTCTCATTAAATTTACCTGTTAATTTTTCTCTTATCTGAGCACATTTGCGTTCTGACGGTTTCATATACAGTAGTGCAAAACAACCCTTTCGAATATAAAAGCTATCCTTAACGTACAAATCTACTTTAATAAAATGGGCTACCTCTTGAATGATTTTAGTCAGATACTTGTAGCCTAACGTATAAGTAATCCTTGAAGTATCCTCAATCATAACGAGGGTCACAGAAGCTGAAGCATTGCTACTTGTGACACTTTGAAGTTTGTCATAAAAGGCATTTTGGTTGTATAGCTGAGTGATGCCATCAACCCATTCCTTGCGATCTTGTAAAACCATAATCATAATTAATTCACTAATGGCACTAGCAAAGCCCTGAATCAGATACCTTGGGTACAAAGTCTGAAGAAGGGCACTTAATATATAAATAATGACAAAGGAAACTAGGGCACGAAATACCAGAGGATCCATTTTTTCCATATAGCGAAAACAATATATGGACCAAAACACTAAATGCAAAAACGCAGTACCATACAAAATGAATAAACCAATCTCGCGGTAGTAAACAAGGTTTTCATCAATGCGAAATATAATGTGCATAAAGGGATTCACAAGAATCATAAAGGTTGTCACAAGATAGGGCAGAAAAATAAGGTGTTTCTTCCGCATCGTTAAACGTGATTCTATTCCTGTCAGCATAAACACATAGATTAAGTAGATGTAAACCATGTTATTATTCAAAAAATAGTAGATGTTCGTCCCCATGCTACCATACCCTTGGGAATAAAGCTTAGGATGACCGATAGCTAACGAACTGAGTATATCAAAAATGGTTGTCAAGGTACTATTCAGAAGCATCGCCAATAAAACTCTACTTTTAGCATCACGGATATTTTTTAGCTTCATAAAAACCGTTAGGTTAATTATATTTAACAAAAGAGCGACGAAATCATACTGTAGTATATACATAATACCTCCAATTTACATAACTCTGCTGTATATTATTATAACTATTTTACTCGCGATTTCGTTATAAAACAACATATTATTACTATTTTTTCCCAGAATTCTATTTAATTACCTCATAGTTCCACTACTAGCTTAACCTTTCACTCTATGAGATACAATCATTCTACAAATCATTTATCCCTTTAAAAAAAATTGCGAGCAAAAAAATATAGGACCTTCTCCAGTAAAAGAGAAAGTCCTTCAATGATACATGATTAAATTTGATACTATATAGAAACAGATTATAAAATTACATTTTGACACACAACCTATCAATAACCTGATCACTGTTAGAATTTATGTATTTTATGAACGCTTGTAC
>JAEXBC010000414.1 GCA_023457875.1 Bacillota bacterium
TTATTGACCTGCTTAACTAAAACTTATAAATAGCCTATTTGTAGAACAGATTAAAAGCAAAATTAAAAATAGAACAATTTGGAAAGATTAAAATCTCACAGCAGCTTCAAGAAACGCTAACATACAAGAAAAACTGTAAACTTTTGGATAATGCTGAATAATATGTAAGTGTAATCATTATAGAAAAGGTGATATTATGAGAAATCAAACATATCCCACAGTCAAACAATATCAAGAAGCTTTGAATTTGATACAAAGTTCTGTAGAGGGCGAAAAAGCAGATGCTATGTTTTATGAGTGGCTGATTAATAATATACCAGCAAAAAATCTTTTACCAAGTGAAGTACAAAACATAAAAGATACAATTGAATCGATAAGAAATGATGAACTAGGCCATAATGTTACTTATAAAAATATGTATAGACAGCTAGCCCAAAAGGAGCCTGAAGTTAAAGAAGAGAAATTCATTCCGCCAGCCAACTTTTTGGAGGGTATACAGAAAGCATTATATGGAGAGCTTAATGCTGTTAAAAAATATAGAACGATTATGGCAGGACTCCCTGGTAATTATTACAGAGACCAAGTATTTAATATATTAACAGATGAATTAAGACATGCCAATTTATATAATTATATAAATTCGACTGTACTTAATGCATATCAATAATGATGGACACTTAAATGATTTAGTGTATGCTTTTAAGCTTAAGTTAGCTAAGCCCATGTACTATAACAGGTACATGGGCTTTTATGATTGCGCCTAGCATGGGCACAATCTTATTGACGTGTTATCGTATTTGAAGTCAAGAAGTAATTAATCAAACACCATTTTGCACGTTTTTGACTATAGGAAGTTGAATGACAAAGGTACAGCCGCCTCCGGGGGTATCATGTAGAGATAAAGAGCCATGATGAAGTTGGATGATTTCATAGGCGATACTAAGTCCTAGACCGAAGTGTTCTTTATGGTGACGTGTTTGATCTACTCGATAGAAGCGGTCAAAGATGTGAGGCTTATGTTCATCGTCTATACCACAGCCATCATCTATCACGCATATTTTAACTTGGTTTGCCTCTGCAGACAGTGAAAGCGTTATATGTCCGCCTTCAGGGGTATAGGAAAAAGCATTATCAAGTAGTATGGTAAGGACTTGTTCTAGCCTTTCCAGGTCAGCCCAGAGGCGAGGTACAGTATACTGGGGCAATATCAGCTGAAGAGAGATGCGACGAAGTTTACTCATGGGAGAAAAGAATTCACTGAGGTTAATAAGAAGTGTATCGAGTTCAGTCATAACAAAATGAACAGACCATGCCTTTGCATCAGAATTTGCAAGCAGGAGGAGATCCTCGACAAGACGCCCCATCCGCTTGCATTCTTTTTCTATGATTTCAATAAAATGCGCTTGGCTAGAGGAATCTTGATAGTGTAATGTGGCTGCGCTAGTCTGTAAGACAGCTAAGGGAGAGCGAAGCTCATGAGAAGCAGCGGCGATGAACTCTGTTTGCTTGCGATTAGCCTCCTTAATGGGGGCGATAGTACGTTTTGTAAACCAAAAACTGAACAGAGCGAGAAGAGTAATACCAATACCTACTAAAGCCATAAAGAGTAACCGAAGAGATAATATCTGTGCATCCTCGCTTTTCATGTCTTTTAAGAGAGTTAGGCAATAGGTGCCATTATCAGAAGGGATGATGCAGATTCCTACTAAAAAATGTTCGCCGTATTCTGTTTTTAAGTCAAAGGTAACACTAGGTGTTTCAAGCTTTGAAATGGGGATTGCATCAGGATTAAATCCATAGTGCTCTTGTGCTGTGGTATGGGCAAGCTCTATTAGACTGTTCCTGTCAGAGATAGTTGAAAAGGAACCAGAAAAAAGTAATGCATTTCCATGGTCTTTAACAGAAATAATGAGCTTGTTAGTGGTTTCCATCTGGGCGAGCCAAGTCTGTGAAATCGTATGTGTTGTCTGAAAAGTAGAGGTGATAGTACTTAGGTGATTTTGAAGCGTAAGAAGACTGCGGGCATTTAATTGATCTTCACAAAAAAGAAAAGCAATTAAATGCATTAAAAGTAAAATGCTGGCTGTTATCAGCGTGCATATAAAGGTTAATCGCTTATGTAATTTGTTTAACATGATCCATTCTCCAAAGTATAGCCAATTGATCGAATGGTGCGAATCTGAAGGTGACTGCCGATAGCCACAAGACGACGACGCAAGTAATAGATGTAATTATCTAAGTTTCCATCCTCGACATCAGAGCCGGGTCCCCAAACCCTACCAAATAGGATATCTCGAGGCATGGTGTAGTTGGGATTTTTTATTAGGATTTCAGCCAACTGTGCTTCACGTTTAGAAAGGGAACAGCTACCACCAGGTCCGGACAGTGTCAAGGTCACTAGATCAAGCGTAAGGTCCTCATAAGAAAGGTGCTTATTACTTTCAAATTGAGAGGGTCTTCGATTAAGGGCTCGGATACGAGCAAGGAGTTCTTCAATGGCAAAGGGTTTTACTAAATAGTCATCTGCTCCAGCATCCAATCCCTCTACTTTGTCTCCTATGCCATTAAGAGCTGTAACGATAATGACTGGTGTATGAATATTTGAGCTGCGAATATGTGTAAGAAGACTGATACCATTTAAGGAGGGGAGCATTCTATCCAATATAATGAGTTCATAAATTTGTTTATTTGCTAGCTGAAGGCCTTCTACTCCATCGTAACAATAATCCACTTCATAACCTGCTTTTCTTAGGTGAAAGCTCATCGCATCACAAAGCTCGCTGTCGTCCTCTATTAGTAAAATTCTCATAGTGATTCTCCTTTCTAAAGAATTATTAGCATTCTACAATAAAAGATTTAAATATACAACAATATAAATTGATAAATTTTAATATTCAGATGTTATTTAGAGATTAGGATGCTAAGCTAATAGTAGATGAGAGGAGGAGAAAAATGAAATCGAGAATCAGAAAACTAACCCTATACTTCCTAGTAACTCTTTTAATACTCATAGAGGGATGTGGGAAAAAAGATGTAGAAGTAGAAAAAGAGATACCAATGGGGCGTTATATAGAGCAAGATGTAACAGGAGATATTAAAGTAGATGAAGCACTGGGATTCTTTAAAACAAAAAAAGGAAAACTTCAGATGTATTTGATGAAGGAGGGCTTTTTACAGATTTATGAAGAAGATCAAGAAGGAAGTTGGACTAGAGTACAAAATGACTGGGTTAGGTCGGTATTTGGTGCGGCGTGTACCACTAGTGATCAAGTGGGTAATATATACATTATTTATAATGAGTTTAATAAAGATAGCATGAATTTCGAAACTTTTCTATCTAAAGTTGAGGGAAAAAGACTAAAGAAGATAGACATTGCATGGCAGGGAGAAAGCCGATATAGAGCCCCTCATAGCTTCGCAATATTGGATAATGGCGATATGCTCATCGCAGAAAATCACAAACCAATAGAACGCTATAGCCTGTCAAATGGTAGTTTTATAAGAAACTATGAAGGTATACCAAGTAGGTTTGTTGTATCTGACAATAAGCTTTACCAAATCAATTTAGAAGAAAGTGTCATAGAAGTATATGATGCGGACACGGATAAACTTGAAAGAAGTATTCCTTGCGAAAACTTAGACGCCAATGCCATCTTAGTGGCAGGAGAAGAGGGAGACTTGTATTTGATTGGCAGATGCGGCATCAAACATTTAGTGAAAGACGGCTCAATGTGGGAGCTTCTTGTTGACGGAAATTTAACTTGTTTAAGTATGCCTTCCTATACTTGCCAATATGCAGGTGTTACAGATAAAGAGATTTTCGTTATTTTTAAAAAGAATGAAGGAGATATTGTCATAAAAAAATATACCTAATCCAATGAAGTGCCAGCAACGCCCACAACAGAGATTGTGGCATATACACTACGGGAGAATAATAGTCTTAGGCAAGTAGCCACACAGTATCAGCTTAGCCACCCAGACGTAAAGGTAACCGTGCAGGTGGGATTAGATCAAGATAGCACCCTTACCAAGGAAGATGCTATTAGGGCACTTAATACTGAGCTTTTGGCAGGAAAAGGACCAGATTTGATTTTATTGGATGGACTCGATATCAATAGATATATAGAAAAAGGCATTCTCAAAGACCTAACAAGTTGGGTAAAAAGTGACGAAGAAGCTAAACAGTGTCTTGAAAACATTATGGGTGCATATAAAGTAAGTGAAAAAATTTATGCATTACCAATGCGGTTTACTATTCCTACCTTGTGAGGGGATAAAGAAGCTCTTCAAGGACTTAAGCGTATAGAAGACTTGGCAGCATACCAAAGGGCTCATGAAGAGGAGAATGTTTTATCCTATAAAACGCCAGAAGAATTAATCAACCTATTTTATGCGGCTTCTAGCGCCAATTGGTTTGATCAAGAAGGTAGGCTTCTGGAAGAACAGATAATTAGTTTCTTAGAATCGGTAAAAATCCTTTCAAACAAAGGAGAAATCATAGAGGGCAAAAAGACACAGACAATGGAGGAAATCAGAAAGCCAGGAATTGACTCAGCTGACGAAGGGGATGTAGTAGATGTAGCTTATGGCTATGCAGATACTCAGCTGATAAGAGCTGGAGCAATGTTAGATTTACTTATAGTCGAAGCAGCTAATCAAGATAGAGGGAATAGTGACTTTGCACTATTTGAGTGCCAGTCAGGGAAGGTGTTTGAACCTAAAACGGTACTAGGCATTAATGCACAAAGCGAAAATCAAGAAATGGCAAAAGAAATTATTAAGCTGGCTTTATCTGAAGAAGTTCAAAGAGTTGATGTTGAAGATGGCTTTCCTGTTAATGAAGTGGCTCTTGAATATTGGATACAAGGAAGAAGCCTTCCACCAGGCGTTTCATGGGGAATTGTGGATGAAAGGGAAGGAATAGAACGATGGGTCTATATTTATTGGGCTAAAAGCGATGTTAAGATATTTAAAAAATATCACGATTATTGCAAAGAGGTAAAAGTCCCCGTCCTTGTAGATGAAACCATGTTAAAAATAATAGTGGATGAATCAAAGGGATACTTCGAAGGAACGATGACAATAGAAGAGGCAGCAAAGACGATTAAGGAGAAGGCAGATTTTTATTTTAAAGAGGGATAAAAAGAAGGGGCTATTGCGCCAATGATTTCATACAAGGTCTTATCCACTCATTTTAAATGAGTATACGACCTTATAGAAATTATTCTTGGTGCAATAGTCCTTTTTTTACTTGAGAATAGCTCGGATATCTCCCCTTAATCAGTACTTAAACTCAGAGAATAAGCCCATTAGTTTTCTTGAAGCTGATGTTATTTCTTTATATAGATGACACCGAACCAATACCTGTATTCAAAGGGCTCATTTATTTGAGAAGACTCAGTAGCATCCAAGAGCATATCATAGAAAGTATCTTCACTTAGCTCATAGTTGGTTCTTAGAAGGATTTCATTTTCAGAACTATTTAATGCACTAAGGAGTATATCGCCTACTTCTGATTGCTCAAAGAACCTGTCTTTAAGATGATAGTATTCTGATTGGGTGCTATCACTAGTATAATTCTTATAGTTTGCATCAAGTATATAATCCTTGTTCTCTACAATCATCAGGCTAGCAATTTCATCTGATAGATTGAAAATGGCATTGGGAATAAATTCATTATCATTATTGGTAACATCGATGGTTAACCACTGGCCATCAATTTTCACTTTATTCCAAGCGTGCCCTACGGATTCAAGTTGCCCAGTTACAACCAAAGCATCAAGCCCAGCTAGGTCGGCTAAGAGCTTAAAGGCCTCGGCATAGCCCTTACATACGCAGACATTATTTATTAGGGCGCCATATACTGTAAAGGAATCATCAAATTCAGGATCTGCATATTGGTAGTCATTTTTTTCAGCGCTTTCTAAGGCAGCAGTATCATAGGTTATGTTTTCACATAAGTAAGTGTTGATTGCTTCTTCTTTCTCCAAATCTGTCATATTTGGGGTGATGATATTACTTACAATTTCCTTAGCCTTATCCATAACTTGTTGCTGTCTTTTTTCTTGCTCTTGCTGATCAAGGCTATAGGTTACTATTAATGAGTTGGAATAAGGATTAAAGTTAAAAGAATCAACTCCTAAAATAAGTGGGTTTTGATAAAGTGCTTCTTTGAGTGCATCACAAAAATAATTCGTGTCACTGGTGATAGGGAATGCATCTAAAGGAATGGATGTGACACCACTTATCATATTATAGGCAAGATATTCACTTACAGGATTGGTAGCTGTTACAGGGAGGTTATCATTAATTGAAATAGTATTTTCATTAGAGGTACTATTTTCATTTCCCTCACTAACAATTTGAATGTCTATTTGCTTATTTAAGCCAGAGCCTTTAGCTGAAGTGTTCTTTTGCCTTTCTACAAAAGCAGCAAGGGCTTCTTCCACAGTTTCTGTTTCTGGAAAGTAGTAAAAGTAAAATACTTCTTCAAAAGGCGTACCCTTAGGCCTACCTATAATGGTCATACGTTGTGCTAACCCTTTTCCCTCTACCTGAGTTGTGGCATGATCGCCTTTAAATTTTTGTACAGAGTTTAGGTCATATTCAATGGGATAAAGCACAGTGCTTTCATCACACATTTGCACTGGAAAATAAAGAGGCAAGTTAAGCTCTTCGTCAGCCGTAATTTCGTCAGATGAAACATCATAATCTTGGAGGTTAGGTAGCATATAAGCATAATCATTAGGTTTAATAATGGTACTCATCTCAGATTTGCCCTTTGGCCCTTCTGCTATAACGACATAGCCATCGGTTAAAGCATCGTCAGGGGTATAAACAAAATCGTCATTAATGGATAGGATATTATTTGTAGTGACTCCAGTAATGTAAGAGGTATCATAAAGATATACTGAAAAGTCAGAGTAGGTGGTTTTTGTAGTTGAGCCATGATGGTATAGAATTTCATCTCCAGTAAGTTGGTCGCCAGTCAGAGTTATAGAATAGATATGATAAATTTCTGCCCCTGGAACGCGTTGCCACTTAAGCGTTGCAAAGCCTTTGGAATCTGTTGTTAAGGTGACATTTGGAGTGGGTAATTCTGTCTTAATTTTAACAATAGATACTTCCTGAGGCTCATCTGTTACATTGCCTTGCTTATCGTAGTATTTGGCTAAATATAAGGTGCCAGCATTTCCCCAATTTGCGTTTTCTCTTCTAGCTTCCCCTTCAAATTCTGTACGAAAAAGTGGATAGGTACTAGGCTTTATTTTCACTTTGTCGTGACCTTCATAATACTGACTAGGCGCTGGACGCCATAAAGGAATAGTAAGCTGTGGATCTAGAAAGAACTGAAACATATCGTAGGTATTATGATCGCTTGTAATTGGGAAGCCTAAATCAACCACTAAGGTTTCATTTCTTTCTAGAACGTGGACCTGCTCAGAAAAAGAATAGGACGCTGTCTCGGCGTATTTCTCCTTTATATCCTGTAAAAGCGTTTCTGCTATTAAAGGACTGGTGCTCGTATTAGAGGTGTTAGCTGCTTTAGTTTCTGCACTTAATGGCGTATTAGTAGAATCCTTAGAAACTGTCTGACTAAAAGAACAAGCCGTTAAGGATAAACTAACCAAAAAGCATATGAAATAACTCAAAGAATTTTTAGCTTTGTTTTTTGTATTTCTCAAAATATAAATCCTCCCTTTTAAATTACAAGTTACGAAAAAACAGATAAAATATATTATAACTCAATATTAACACAAACTTAACAAAAAATTTACAAAAAGTTGACAAATATAATTAATTATGAAATATTTATATATATTGAAAAGGAGGGAAAGTGAATGAAGTTAAAAAGGATTTTAAAAGGGTTGAGGCTAATTACTATGCTACTTGCAGTTAGCACAGGACTAGTGGCTTGTGGGAATTCATCAACACAATCCTATGATGAGGAGATAGAAAAAGAAATTGCTAGGATGATTGCAGAGGGTGAATTAATAGATGTAGCCGCAGCTGAAGCATTTGATCAAGCAGCAATGGATCTTATAGAAAGTCATGATGTGGGAGATTTATTTGAAGACGACAAGTCAGAGGCAGTAGAAGAAGAGATAGTAAAAGAAAGGTCAGTACCTGTATTTGTCCAAAGTGATGGACCGGATACTATAGTTGTAGATGACTATACTTACTATAAGATTGGCACTCAATATCAACCAGGAGAGTATGTCATTGTAGCCGAAGAAGGAAAATCTTATTACTATTGTGTCATTATGGATGATGAGGAGCATTCTATTGTAATAAATGGGGGAAGTGAAACCCAAGAAGTATTCGATACATTAGAAGGACAATATATTACCTTTATAGATGGTAAGATTTACCCTATAGACCAAGCTCCAGAGGTAAAGAAAACGGATGATGGTGCTTATCCTGAAGGTATTTATAAGGTAGGTGTACAGATTCCAGCAGGTGAATACGTTGCTAAAGGTGATGGTGTATCACTAGAAACAATGAGCGATTTATCTGGTAGTTATGAATCAAAACTAGGATATACCTCTAGTCAAAGATCTGCCATTATTAAGGTAGAAGAAGGGCAATATATCAAATCTGTTTGGGGGGATATCTATCCTATTGAAAAGACAGCGGACCTTAAGCCAGCAAATGGCATTTATGAAGATGGAAGTTATAAGGTAGGTTTTCATATGCCAGAGGGCACCTATGTATTAAAAGCAGATGCTGAAGCTGCATATGCACAGATCTATAACGATAGCTATCAAACAAGAAGAGAAGATGAATTAATTATTGCTGAGCCAGAAACCACCTTTACAGTTAAGGATGGGCAATATGTTATTATCATTGGTGGAGAAGCTGTCGCAAAATAAAACAGGTAGAGGGGAATAGATACATATGAAGTTAAAGATTTTTAATAAAAAAAGTATGATAGGCATCAGCATTGTAGTTATTGCATTGATGTTGGGCGGCTGCAATAGCGGGTCTAAAGAAACCTTTGAACAAGCCCTTCAAAAGGAGATTGATCGAAGAGTTGCAGCTGGGGAGCTTGCTTATCCAGAGGAAGTAGAAACGATAGTAGTGGAGGAAGAATCCGCACAAGAAGAATTAGTTGGATATGATTTGGAGGGTAATCCTGTAGAAATAGATGGAGTAGATGTGGTTCAAAGCGGTGAAGTAGTACTTTATCGTTTGGGAGGACTTTATCCGCCTGGAGAATATGTGGCAGTGGCGAATGATGATGAAAGAATGGCTTATTATGCAGTAAGCATAGATCCTGAAGGTGAGATTATTGTGACAAATGGGAGCACAGAAACCTCAGTGGTATTTGATACGTTAGATGGTGAATATATTCAATATGAGGATTGCAAGATTTATCCAATTGATAAGGCGCCAGAGGTCAAAAAAACAGCAAAAGGGGCTTATCCAGAAAGTACATATAAAGTGGGAGCACAAATACCAGCAGGAGAATATGTGGTAAAAGGCAATGCTGCTTCAGCAACAATTTATGCATATCTTGACCCAAATGACTCAGATTCAAAACTATCTTATTGGAGTAGTAACAAATGTGTTATTGTCACAGTTAAAGATGGAGAATATCTAGAAGCTGTCTGGGGTGATATTTACCCTATTGAAGACACTGCTGACCTTAAGCCAGCAGATGGTATTTATAAAGATGGAATGTACAAGGTAGGCTTCCATATGCCAGCAGGTACCTATAAGCTTACAGCTGATGTGGATACTGGCTATGCAGAAATCTATAGCAGTAACACCGGGGAAAGTGGTAGAGATAATTTAATTGTTGCAGAGCCAGAGACGACCTTCACTGTTAAGGAGGGGCAATATGTGACTATTGCAGCTGGTAAAGCGGTTCTAAATAAATAGTAACATAGGCCATAAAAATACTACAAAAATAAAATCAAAAAAGTATTGACATAGTATTCTTAGTGGAATACAATGAATTAAATAAATTGAATATAACTTATCTAGAGAGGTGGAGGGACTGGCCCGATGATACCCGGCAACCAGCAGATGATGCTAAGGTGCTAATTCCAGCAGGAGATTCCTGAGAGATAAGATTTTACTACGTAAAAACGTCTCTTTCTAGGAAGAGGCGTTTTTGTTTATCCTCATTATTTGAGGAATAAGGTATCTCGTAATAAAGTTGGGGATAAAACAAAGATGTATGTTTATTGGTAAATAAAATAATGCATTAGCTGACTAAAAAAGTTAGAGGCTAATTACTCATTTCAAAATCACGTTAAGGTGAGATTGAAATAGGTAATTAGCCTTTTTTCTTAATTCAAACTTAAAAAAAAGGAGTTGGAGAGAAAATGAGTAACTATAGGTTTGACACTGTAAAAGTAAGAGGCGGGTATAGGCCCAAGGAACATCACGATGCAGCAATTGTTCCTATATATGCCACAGCATCTTATGAAGTAGGGGAAGCAGAAAGATTTGACCGCATTGCAAGCTTTAACGAGGTGGGCTATTTATATAGCCGCTTAGGAAATCCTACTAATTCTGTTTTAGAGGAGCGTATTACACAATTGGAGGGCGGCGTAGATGCCGTCGCATTATCTTCAGGTATGGCGGCTATTACTGCAACCTTATTAGCCCTTTGCGAAGGGGGAGGAAGAATCTTAACAACGCATCAACTGTATGGCGGAACCATTTATCATCTTGATAAAGTACTTACAAATTTTGGAATCACCATCGATAAGGTAAAGAATAGCAGTCCGGTTCAAGAATATGAAAAACTCATTCAAGATAATACAAAGGCTATTTTTGTAGAGTCAATCAGCAATCCTAATAATGCCATTGCAGATATTGAGGAACTTGCAAAACTAGCCCATAAACATCATATTCCTCTGGTGGTTGATAATACCTTTGCCACGCCTTACCTATTTCATCCCTTTGAGTTTGGTGCAGATATTGTGATTTATTCAGCTACCAAAGCCATCAATGGACATGGTAG
>JAEXBC010000415.1 GCA_023457875.1 Bacillota bacterium
TGTTCCATATTGTAAAGGCCAGGAGCCTTGCCAGCTAAAAACTTAGCGGCATTGAGTGCACCTACCACAAAGACTTCTTTTGAAGTAGCTCTATGGGTAAGGGAAATACACTCATCGTTACCAGCAAATAAAATTTCATGCTCTCCTACAATGGTTCCGCCGCGTACAGCGTGGATGCCTATTTCAGTCTTTGTACGTTTTTCGCGGATGGTACTTCTATCATAGCGATAGGTATAAGCATTGTCTAGGGTTTCATTGATGGCATCAGCAATCGCTAAGGCCGTGCCACTCGGTGCATCAATTTTTTGATTATGGTGTTTTTCGATGATTTCAATATCAAAGCCACTATCGCCTAAGACCTCTGTCGCACGCTTCGCTAGAGCAATCAGTAAATTAATACCTAAAGACATATTAGCTGAAAAGAAAATAGGAACATGGGTACTTGCTTGTTTTAAGTGGTCCACGTCTTCAGGAGAAAGTCCTGTTGTGCAAATTACAGCGGGTATATGATGCAGTACAGCATAATCTATAAGCGGTCTTACTGCTTTTGCAGTGGAAAAATCTATGATTACATCTACAGATACATTACAGTCATTAATATTAGCAAAAACAGGAAAGGGATTAGGCACCTCCAAATAAGGGTCAACTCCTGCTACTAACTCAATTCCTTCATGCTGCTTGATGAGTCGTTTAAGGGTTTGACCAATTTGACCATTGCAGCCATGCATTAACAATTTTATCATGCGCTTCATCCTTTCTTATTCTACATTTACTGATATATGATTCAGTGAGCTCTTGATAAGTTTAGGCTAGAAGACCAGCGTTTTTAAGAGCATTTTTAAGCTGAAGTTCATGAGCTTCTTCAATCGTAGTAAGTGGCAACCTACAAGGACCGGCTTCCATACCCATGAGATTAAGTGCTGCTTTAACAGGGATTGGGTTAACTTCACTAAATAAAGCTTTAATAAGTGGTAAGTAGTTTAATTGAAGACGAAGGGCTTCATTTGTGTTACCATCTAAATAAAGTCTAACCATATCATGGGTTTCTTTTGGTGCCACATTGGAAAGAACAGAAATTACACCTTTGCCGCCTAAAGATAGAATTGGAATAATTTGATCATCATTCCCAGAGTAGATAGGGAAATGTTCACCACAAAGTGCAGCAATCTCAGCCACCAAACCAATGTCTCCTGTAGCTTCTTTGATTCCTTGAACAAAATCATATTTTGAAAGGGTATAAACCGTTTCAGCTGACATCCTAACGCCAGTACGGCCTGGAATATTATATAGAATCATAGGTAAGTCAGCAGCTTTTCCGATAGCTACAAAATGTTCAACGATACCATGTTGTGTTGCTTTGTTATAGTAAGGCGTAACTTGTAAGGTAGCGTCTGCCCCTAAGGCTTTTGCTTTTTGTGTAAGACTAATGCCGTGTCTTGTATCATTACTTCCTGTACCAGCAATAACAGGTACTCGTCTATGCGTGCGATCCACAGCAATCTTAATGCATTCAAGATGTTCATCATCTGTCATAGTAGAAGCTTCTCCAGTTGTACCACAGATAATAATGGCATCCGTACCATTGTTAATCTGAAAATCAATGTATTCTTCTAATTTACCAAAATTAATATCTCCGTTTTCATAAAATGGTGTAACAATAGCTACGCCTGCTCCTTCAAAAATTGCCATAAGATCATCCTCCATTATTTTAATGTGATAAATGGTTAACAGCCCCAACCATACCTTTTAGTTACATTTTATTCAACTAATAGCATAAAAGATACTCGGATACAAATTAGCCAATAAAAAAACCAGCTCATAGAGGCTGGCTACATCAATCAATAATACTTACAATGATACTCATGATAAGTCTAAGATTAATATGTAGCTCTCCATCCCTATTGTATACTAAAGGATGACAGTAGTATAGCTATTTACTAGACAACCAGATATAAATAGTACAAGCTATTTACTCTTCGGCGAATACTCCTTTCAAATTTGTTCAACTTTTCTTGTAAAAATCCCAAATTCTACTGATAGCAATCGCGCCTCTACAAATACTTATTTAATTGGATAAAATATATCACTTTCATTTTAAAAAGTCAATGCTAAAATAGAACAAAAAATAAAAATTCTTTTGTGAGTTTATTTAGGAACCTATTAAAACACCTAATAATTGTAAAAAATATGTATATTATAAATAAAAAAACTACATACTCTAATAGATTTATTGAGTTAGAGGAGTCGATAAGATGAAAAATAAAGAGAAGTTATTTGATGCTTTATCTCCACAGGAGAAAATGAAACTAGAAATAGCAGAAGAAATTGGTCTTTTAGAAAAAGTAAAGGCAGGTGGTTGGAAAGCACTTAGTGCGAAAGAAACAGGTCGCATCGGTGGATTAATGACCAAGAAAAAAAGAGAACAAAATAAGCAAAATGAAGAAGTAAAGTAGGAAAACTTACTATCAATAAAAGCTATTCCACAGCTTGTTTAGGTGACACCTAACAGCTAGGAATAGCTTTTTGTTGTTATCTACATTTAGGATTCATTTGACGGACTCTCTTCAGTTGGTTCATTGATAATAATGCGAATGCGGTTGATTCGATTATTAACAGTTTCTTCAATTTTAAATACCACATCTTCGAAATGAATCTCTTCACCGTCCGTTGGAAAACGGTCAAAAAGACCAATCACGAAGCCACCGATAGAATCAAAGTCCTCAGAAGTGATATGAAGCCCTAATTCATCATTAATATCAGGAATACGTGCAGTGCCATCCACCACATACTCATTTTGATTAAGCTTAATAATATCTTCTAGTCCTTCGTCATATTCGTCGCTAATGTCTCCAACGATTTCCTCAATTAAGTCTTCCATACTTACAAGTCCTGCAGTACCACCATATTCATCTAGAACAATAGCAACGCCGATTTTTTCACTACGCATTTCTTTAAAAAGTTCATCATTATTTTTAAATTCATGGACAAAATATGCTTCTCGTAAGTAGTCGGATACTTTAAACTGATTAGGTACTACATCATTTATAATAAGATCTTTGATATGCAAAATACCAATAATATGATCATAGGAGTCTTCATAAACAGGCATTCTTGAAAATTGCTCTTTTTTATAGAGAGCGATGATTTCTTCATAGCTAGCATGAAGGGGTATAGCAACGATATCTGTACGTGGTACCATGATGTCCTTAGCACAAGAGTTACCAAAATCGAAAACATTATAAATCATTTGTTTTTCTTCTGTCTCTAAGACACCCTCTTCATGGCTCACTGTCACGATGGTTCTAAGTTCATCTGCCGTAATGAAGGGTTTATTCGTAGCCGAACGGCCTCCTAAAAGTTTAACGAGTCCATTGGTAATAAACGTAAGAACGGTTACCACAGGACTAAGTATGGTTACAATGATTGATATGGGACTTGCAACTAAAAGAGCAATCTTCTGAGCATTTTGTGCTGATAAAGATTTCGGCGTGATTTCTCCAAAAATCAGTACTAATAAGGTGATGATACCTGTTGAAATACCCACACCTATTCCACTAGAGGAATTCCCAGTTAACTCTATGGCAATCATAGTTGCTATAGAGGAAGCTGCAATGTTTACAAGGTTATTTCCAACTAAGATAGCTCCTAGTAATTTATTAGGATTTTTTAGTAGTTTTTCTATTTTTTTTGCGTTATTGATATTTTGATCAATCATGTGGCGTACATCTAATTTACTCATTGACATCAAGGCAGTTTCAGAAGCTGAAAAAAAGGCTGAAGCAAGAAGTAGACAGACGAGCCCAATCATCCGTACCGATAATGGTGAATCCAAAGTGTTATCACTCTCCTATTAAATTTAATAGCCCTTATTATAGCAGCCTCATATGTATTCTATATAAAGGGAGTTTCATACATAAAGGGACTATTATATATACTTATATTATGCTACTATAACAGAAAAAAAACAACAAGCCCTATAATATATAAGGATAAAGGATAATCGTTAGAATTGCAATTTTTTCTCCACAAAACATAAAAATACGTTATAATAAGATATCCATTATGTATAAGAATAGGGTAAAAATCCTTTATCTATTAATAGATTAATAAAAATTAAGGAAGGTATAGCATGCAAGCATATAGTGAATTTGCAAGTGTATATG
>JAEXBC010000416.1 GCA_023457875.1 Bacillota bacterium
AATATGCTTTCTGGTGGTCAAAAGCAGCGTGTTGCCATTGCAAGAGCTCTGGCTATGAAGCCAGAAGTAATGCTGTTTGATGAGCCAACTTCAGCCCTTGACTGTGAAATGGTAAAAGAAGTATTACAGGTTATTAAGGACCTTGCTCAGGAAGGCATGACGATGGTTATTGTGACGCATGAGATGGGCTTTGCTAAAGAAGTGGGCACAAGACTATTATTTATGGATGAGGGCAAAATTATTGAACAAGGTGTACCTAAGGATGTTTTTGATGCACCGCAGCAGGAACGTACAAAGTTATTTTTTAGTAAAGTACTATAAAGATGGTTAATCAATAGAGCTACTACATGAATGGATAGCAGATAGAAGATAAAAACTTGAGTTTTTTGTTCGCCTTATCTGCTTTTCCAAGCTGTAGTAGCTTTTTTGTTAACTAGAGGACTACTAGAGCCATAGGGCTTAAGCAATTGTTGGTAGAAAACAGCAAAAGGAAAAGTAGAGGAGGTATTGACTTAGTAAAACAAAAGAGTTACTATCTGTATATATAAGATATACACAGGTAGTAACTCTTTTGTGCTCTGCAAAAGTATATCTCAAAAGGAGTTGGGAAATGGATATTATTATTATTAATGATAGCGCAATGCCATTATATGAACAAATAACAAGTCAAATTAAGGAGATGATTTTAAAAGGACGATTGGAACAAGGAGCTATGCTTCCTTCAATACGTATGATGGCTAAAGAACTTAAGGTAAGTATTATTACAGTGAAGAGGGCCTATGAAGACTTAGAACAGGAAGGATTTGTAGAAACTACACCAGGTAAGGGAACCTATATTTCACTAGCTAATAAAGAAAGGCTTAGAGAAATACAAGTAAGTCACATAGAAGAGAAGCTTGAAGAGATTGTGACTTGTGCAAAGAGTATTAATATGAGTGAAGAAGAGTTAAAGGAAAGGGTTACACTACTATTTAGGGAGGTATAGAAATGGACGCAATTGTCTTTGAGAATGTGATAAAAAATATGGGAGATTTTACCCTTGATATTCCCGAACTTGCCATCAAAAAAGGGTATATCACTGGATTTATCGGAGAAAATGGTGCAGGGAAAACAACTACTATTAAGTTGATTTTAAATATGCTTTTGTTAGATCAAGGTGAGATTAAAATAGATGGTCTAGAAGTTAATCAGTATGCCAAAGAAATTAAACAAAAAATAGGTTATGTGGGAGAGCCTACGGGATATCCTCAAGAAAGCAAATTACATCATATTAAGCAAATGATTGCGCCTTTTTATGATAAATGGGATGAAGCTTTGTTTCAAAAGTATATTAAAGCTTTTGGACTTGTTCTTGATAAAAAGTATGGTGAGCTTTCTACCGGGCAAAAGAAGCAGTTTGCCTTAGTGATGGCACTATCCCATAAGCCAGATATTATCTTATTAGATGAACCAACAGCTGGACTTGATCCTGTAGTAAGAAGCAAAATGTTAGATGTGTTAATGGCACATATGCAGGATGAAAATGTCACGATTTTTTATTCAACCCATATTACAAGTGACTTGGAGAGAGCAGGAGACTTTCTGGTTTATATTAAAGATGGAAGAATAGAAATGAATATAGAGATGGAGGCGTTATTAGACAATTATTGTATTGTAAAGGGCCCTAAGAGTTTATTTACCAAAGACACTAAAGAGGTATTAGTAAGCTACAGAAAAACAAGCTTAGGTGGTGAAGGCTTAGCAAAGGATAAAAAGCTAGCAAAAGCGTTTTTTGGAGATGAAGTAAAGTATATTACACCAACCATAGAAGATATTATGGTATTTCTATCAGAGAGCAAGGAGGCATCATTATGAATGAAATAATGAAGATGGTTAAGAAAGATTTTTTATATTTAACAAGTTCAGCTAAATCCTCCCTATTTGTTGCGTTTATCATATGCTTTTTTATGCCCTTTGGAAGTTTAGCGACGTGCATTGTTGTGCCGGCACTAATGGGCTATGTACTGGTTTATACCTCCATGGCATATGAGGAGCGAAGCAAGGTTGAACTATTAAATGCATCTTTGCCTATTACAAGAAAAGAATTATGTAGTGCAAAATATATAGAAAGCATACTTTATGTTGTGGGAGGCTGTATACTATCTTTAATTGGCACCACCCTTCATTTGTTTTCTCAGCTTCATTTAGAAGCAAGACAGGTAGTGGAAATTTTACCTGGATTAATGATAATGGCCCTTATTGTAGGAGGTATTTATATTGGTATTATACTACCTGTAGTGTTTTTGCTTGGTACAGTGAAGGCGCGTTATTACTTGATGTTTAGCTATATTATTGTTTTTATGCTAGCCAATATGAGTGGCGGCATCCAAATGAGTCAAGGCCTACTCAAGGTACTTAATCAAAGAGGAAGTGTCTTATTATCTCTAGGAATAGTATTAGCAATAGGTATTTTATATGTTTCCTATGTGATTAGCGTTAAGTTATGGCGTAAGAAAGATTTTAAGTAGCCAATCCCTGTGATTTGCTTTATAATTGATAAAGTAAATTGTATTAGAAGAGGATTATAGATAATGAAGATATGGCAACATTTTTATACCATTACAAAACACAGGCATCAAGTCATCAAACATTGCTTAAAGGCGGGAATTTTTTTCCAAGGCTGCTTGCATGATCTTTCAAAATATCATCCAGCAGAATTTATGATTGGAGCAAGATATTATCAAGGAAATAGAAGCCCAAATGAAGGTGAGCGGGAAGCTTATGGTTATTCTAAGGCATGGATGCGTCATAAGGGGAGAAACAAGCATCATTTTGAATATTGGACGGATTATGACCCTGATACTAGAATGCTTAGGCCGGTTGAGATGCCACAAAAGTATGTCATAGAAATGTTTTGTGACCGAGTAGCTGCGAGCAAAATTTACAAGAAAGATAAATATAATGATAGCTGTCCACTAGAATATTTCTTATCTGCAAAGAAAAAGCGCTTTATTCATCCCAAGACATCTGAGGAAATAGAAAAATTATTAGTCATGCTAGCTGAAAAGGGAGAAAAGGAAACTTTTTCCTACATTCGAGGCTTAAAGAAGGGCTGAGCATATGCGGCATTCATATGACATTCATATGAATAGATTAATATATTTTTATAAATATAATAAAAAAAAGAGGAAAAAGGCATTAGATGTAGAATATTTATAGTATAACCCTATGATATGATAGCAATAATAGTCATAGAGTTGAAAGGAGAGATTCATTATGAAATACATCATTAGTGGAAAAAACATTGAACTTACAGCGGCATTAGAAAATGCAGTGGGAGAGAAGATTGTAAAGCTAGACAGATATTTTGATGATAGTGTATTAGCTCAAGTTACACTTAGTGTAGAAAAAGCAATTCATATGATTGAAATTACCATTCCTTTTAATAGCTCTTTACTAAGGGCAGAAGTAGAAGGAAAAAATATGTACAGTATTATAGATGATGCAGTTGCTGTTATAGAAAAACAAATTAACAAGTATAAAAACAGGCTCAGAGATAAACATAGAAACATATCAATTAATCAATTGAACCCTTCCTTCTTAAAAGAAGAAGAAAGTGACGATGTAACAATTAAAATTGATAAGACAAAGAAATTTGCTATCAAACCTATGAACGCAGAAGAAGCCGTGCTTCAAATGGAATTAGTAGGACATAACTTTTTTGTTTACTTAGATGGTGAAACAGAAGAGGTTAATGTAGTATATAAGAGAAAGAATGGCACATATGGTCTTATCGAACCTGTATTAGATGAAGAATAGAAGCTAGAAGGTGTAAGGGCAAGCTATAGCCCATACACCTTTTTTGTGGCGATTGGTAAAAAATAGGGCTTATTGAATGAAAAATAATGGGCATAATTGGAATAAACGCCTAGTTGTAATGCACTATAATCTTTGATATACTTATTTTTAGTGTTTACTTAATAATAAGACATCAAATTGTATGAATATACATATTAAAAATAAAGAGGTGAACAATTTGAAATTAATAGATAAAATTTTTGGTACTCATTCAGAAAGAGAGCTTAAAAGAATAGAGCCTATTGTACAAAAGGTTGAATCTTTTGATGAAGCTATGCAACAGCTTTCTGATGAGGAGTTAAAGCATAAAACGGTGGAATTTAAAGAGCGTCTAGCAAAAGGCGAGACTTTAGATGATATTTTGCCAGAAGCTTATGCTGTTTGTAGAGAGGCAAGTTGGCGTGTACTGCATAAAAAGCATTTTCGCGTTCAAATCATTGGTGGTATCATCCTTCATCATGGACGTATTGCAGAAATGAGAACTGGTGAAGGTAAAACCTTAGTGGGAATGTTACCAGCATACTTAAATGCACTTGAAGGTAAGGGTGTGCATGTTGTTACTGTTAATGACTACTTAGCACAACGTGACTCACAAGAAATTGGACAAGTACACAATTTCTTGGGTGTTAGTGTAGGTTGTATTCTAAGTAATATGTCTAGTGTAGAGCGAAGAGAGGCCTATAACTGTGATATTACCTACGGAACCAATAATGAGTTTGGATTTGATTATTTGCGTGATAATATGGTGCTTTATGCTGAAGAAATGGTGCAAAGAGACCTTAACTATGCTGTAATCGACGAAGTTGACTCTGTGCTTATTGACGAGGCCAGAACACCTCTTATTATTTCAGGGCAAGGTTCAAAATCAACTAAGCTTTATACCTCTGCAGATGTATTTGTACGTCGACTCACAAAAGGTAGACTTCTTGGAGAAGAAACTGCCATGAGCAATTTGATGCGTGAAGAGATTGAAGAAGAAGGCGACTATGTTGTTGATGAAAAACAAAAGACGGTTACCTTAACTCAAGATGGTATTAAAAAGGCAGAACAATATTTTGGACTAGACAATTTAGCAGATCCAGATAATATGGAGATCCAACACCATATTAATATTGCACTTAAAGCCCATAACCTCATGCATAGAGAGAAAGATTATATTATCAATGAGGAAGGCGAAATCATTATTGTAGATGAGTTCACTGGTCGTTTGATGGATGGTCGTCGTTACTCAGATGGACTTCATCAGGCAATCGAAGCTAAAGAGGGTGTTGAAGTAAGAAAAGAAAGTCAAACACTTGCTACAATTACTTTCCAAAATTACTTTAATAAATATGCAAAAAAAGCTGGTATGACAGGTACAGCCCTAACAGAAGAAAATGAATTTAGAGACATCTATTCAATGGACGTTATTGTGATTCCAACAAATATGCCTGTTATCCGTAAGGATCATCCAGATATTGTATTTAAGAAAAAAGATGCAAAATTTAAAGCTGTTATCGAAGATATTAAAGAATGCTATAAAAAAGGACAGCCAGTACTGGTTGGTACAGTTACAATTGATACCTCTGAGCTTTTAAGTAATATGCTTAAAAAAGAAGGCGTTAAGCATCAGGTGCTTAATGCGAAGTACCATGCTAAAGAAGCAGAAATTATCGCATTAGCTGGTAAAAAAGGTGCTGTAACGATTGCAACTAATATGGCAGGTCGTGGAACAGATATTCAACTTGAGGAAGGCGTACAAGCATTAGGTGGTTTAAAAATCATCGGCACAGAGCGCCATGAATCAAGACGTATTGATAATCAGCTCCGTGGACGTTCTGGTCGTCAAGGAGACCCAGGAGAATCAAGATTTTATCTTGCACTAGAAGATGATTTGATGAGACTGTTTACGCCAGAGGCTACTCTTAAAATGTTTGATGCACTAGGACTTCCTGATGACGAGCCAATAGAGCATAAAATTCTTAGTTCAGCTATTGAGCGTGCTCAAAAGAAGGTTGAAGGTAACAACTTTGGTATACGTAAACATTTATTAGAATATGATAAAATCATGAATGATCAAAGAGAAATCATTTATGCTGAAAGATATAAGGTGCTTAAGAATGAGAATTTGCGTGAGAATATTTTATCAATGGTTAAAGATGTGATTGACTCAATCGTTGATAACGCCACAAACGGTATTGAATATGCAGAAGAATGGAATATGCCTAGTATGCTAGAACATCTTCGTAGCATTATTCCTGTACAAAATATTACCTTTACCAAAGAAGAACAAGAAAAGCTTACACCAGAAGCTTTAAAAGATAAGATTTACGAAGAAGCTGAAAAACTATATGTTGCTAAAGAGACAGAAGTTGGAGAGAGAATTAGAGAAATAGAACGCGTGCTTCTACTTAAGGTAATTGATCAAAAATGGATGGATCATCTAGATAATATGGATCAAATGAAACAAGGTGTAAATCTTCAAGCATATGGTCAGAGAGATCCAATTGTGGAATATCGTTTCCTAAGCTTTGATATTTTTGAGGAAATGACTGAAAATATTAAAATGGATACTGTAAAAGCCCTTTACCATGTACGTATTGTAGAGAATAAAGAAATCAAACGTGAGAGGGTAGCAGAGCCTATTGCTGTAAATCATAGTGATGAGAGCTTGGGTGCAAAACCAATTGTAAAAAAAGAAAAAGTAGGAAGAAATGACCTTTGTCCATGTGGAAGTGGTAAAAAGTATAAAGTATGCTGTGGCAAAAATGAAAAATAGATAATCAATATGACAGAAAGCTGCTTATAGCTAACATATTACGTTAACTATAGGTAGCTTTTTTGTTTGTTAAAAAATGGCGCAATGTCCCGAAAAAACGACGAAATATCTATTTTGGTATAGGAATTTGTCATTTATTGATACAATCTTATGTAAAATAAAAAAATGTAAAA
>JAEXBC010000417.1 GCA_023457875.1 Bacillota bacterium
GCAAAAAACAACATTAAAAAAGGTCAAGCGATTAAGTTCAATAATATTGTTTTCATTCATAATGCTTAGTAATTCCGAGTCGTTTATTGAAAGTAATGAAGCAATATCTGAAACTAAATACGGTGCCTCAGCCGTTTTAATAAAAAGATCAATTGCTTCAAGCTGAGGCTTTATGGTACGGGCGTATATTTGTTCAAAGCTTTGAAGGGTGGCACAATTGCTGATAGAATGATCCATCTTATAAAGTCCTTCCTGAATATGAAATCTATATTACAACACTATTACATAATACAATTATAAGGGAATATGACTTGATATTGCTAGTTGTAATACTTGGAATAAATAGCGACAGATTATACATGAAAGCATAAAAAAATATGTAATACATGTGTGATTAGCAAGAAAATATATAAATATTAAATAAAGTAATATAGATTTTCTAATAAGGATATGTTATAATAGCAAAATATTAGTTTATAATGCTATATTTATGCAATGTAAATAACAAAAGGGGAAACCCTAAGGAGGATAAATCTTAATGAGTACACAAGTAGAAGCTATGGAAAAAAGTCAAGTAAAACTTACTGTAGAGGTTGAAGCAGCTAAGGTGGTTAAGGCTGTAGACAAGGCCTATGAAGCCATGAAAAAAGATTTCAATATTCAAGGCTTTCGTAAAGGAAAAGTACCACGCGCTATGATTGAGAAGATGTATGGTGTAGAAGTATTTTTTAATAAGGCTGCAGACATTTTAATTGATGAAACTTTATTTGAAGCAATTGATGAAAATAATATTCAAATTGCTGCACGTATTCGTCCAAATGAATTAGAAGTTGTTGAGATGACATTAGAAGGTATGAAATATACAGCTATTATTACAGTTAAGCCAGAAGTAACACTTGGTGAATACAAAAACTTACAGGTAGAAGTAGAAAAAGTAGAAGTTTCAGATGAAGAAGTTAATGAAGCGATTAATAAAGAAGCAGAGAAAAATGCACGTGAAATCACAGTAGAGGACCGCGCTGTTATGCCTCAAGATAAAGTAACTATTGACTTTGAAGGTTTTGTAGATGGAGAAGCCTTCGAAGGTGGAAAAGGCGTGGATTATGATTTAGTAATCGGTTCTAAGTCTTTTATTGATAATTTTGAGGATCAATTAATTGGCAAAAATATTGATGAGGAAGTAGAAGTCAATGTAACCTTCCCAAGCGAGTACCACGTAGAAGCCCTTGCTGGAAAACCAGCATTATTTAAAGTTGTTATTAAGGGTATTAAAACTAAGGAATTACCAGAAATTAACGATGACTTCGCTGCAGATATTTCAGAATTTGAGACGCTAGCTGAATATAAAGAGGATCTTAAGGCAAAACTTCTAAAGGATAAAGAAGTAAATAGCAAAAATATTAGTGAACAACAAGCTGTAGAAAATGCAGTAGCTAATGCGACCCTTGATGTACCATCAGCTATGGTAGAAGAGCAAGTAGAAAGAAATGTTAAGAACTTCTCAAATCGTATGGCGTCACAAGGCTTAAAATTAGAGCAATACTTACAATTTACAGGACAAAGTATGGATGCCTTTAAAGCAAACTTTGCCCAAGATGCTGAGCATCAAATCAAAACCAGATTAGTTCTTGAAAAAATTGCTGAAGTAGAAGATATCACGGTTTCTGAAGAAGAAATTGATGAAGAGTTAAAAACAATCGCAGCAATGTATCAAATGCCATACGAAGAGCTTAAGAAATCTTTCGCTGGATATGAGCAAGAGTCATTAGCAGCAGATATTAAAGTACAAAAAGCAGCAAAAATCATTACTGAATCTGCACAGGTGATTGAAAAATAGAAATCACTAGTTTAGTCCTAGATAGAGAGGGAGGCTATAAAATGAGTTTAGTTCCAATGGTCATTGAACAAACCAATAGAGGAGAGCGCTCTTATGATATTTATTCTCGTCTATTAAAAGATCGTATCATTATTTTAGGTGATGAGGTTAACAATGTTACAGCTAACCTTATTGTAGCGCAATTGCTATTTTTGGAAGCAGAAGATCCTGATAAAGATATAATGTTTTATATCAATAGTCCAGGTGGTTCTATTTCAGATGGTATGGCTATTTATGACACCATGCAGTATATTAAATGTGATGTATCAACTATTTGCATGGGAATCGCTGCAAGTATGGCAGCCTTCTTACTTGCGGGTGGTAAAAAAGGGAAACGTTATGCCCTTCCTAATGCAGAAATTATGATTCACCAACCTATGGGTGGTGCAAAAGGCCAAGCCACAGATATACAAATTACTGCTGAGCATATCTTGAAAACTAAAGAACGTATGAACAGGATGATGGCCGAATTCACAGGACAATCTATCGAAACGATTAATAGTGATGTAGAAAGAGATAATTGGAAGACTGCGCAGGAAGCTAAAACTTATGGACTTATTGATGAAGTTATTACATCAAGATAGTAATTAAAGGAGGTGCGAGGTGCCAACAAAGTTTGATGATACAAAACAACTTAGATGTTCATTTTGTGGGAAAACACAAGAACAAGTAAAAAGGCTTATTGCTGGTCCTAACGTGTATATTTGTGATGAGTGTATTGAACTATGTTCTGAAATTATTGAAGAAGAGTTTGAAACAAGCTATGATGATGATGAATTAGTAGATATGCCTAAGCCAAAAGAAATAAAGGCACATCTGGATGAATATGTTATAGGACAAGAAGATGCAAAAAAAGCTCTCGCTGTTGCTGTATATAATCATTATAAACGCATATACAAACAAAAGAAAAACAGTGACATTGAAGTACAAAAGAGCAATATTTTACTTTTAGGACCTACAGGAACAGGAAAAACACTTTTAGCTCAGACACTTGCTAAGATGTTGAATGTACCATTTGCTGTTGCTGATGCCACTTCTTTAACAGAGGCAGGTTATGTCGGAGAAGACGTAGAAAATATATTGCTCAAGCTCATTCAAGCGGCCAATTATGATGTAGAAAAGGCTCAATTGGGTATTATCTATATCGATGAAATTGATAAAATATCTAGAAAATCTGAGAATCCATCTATTACACGAGATGTAAGTGGTGAAGGTGTACAACAAGCGTTACTTAAGATTATTGAGGGAACGGTTGCCTCTGTACCGCCACAAGGTGGAAGAAAACATCCACATCAAGAATTTATTCAAATTGACACCACAAATATTTTATTTATATGTGGTGGTGCATTTGATGGACTTGATAAGATTATTGAACGAAGAATTGGTCACAAGGGCATAGGCTTTGGTTCAAACATTGTCAGTAAGAAGGAAAAAAGTGTAGGTGAACTCTTCAAGCAAATTGAACCTAAAGACTTAGTTAAGTTTGGATTAATTCCAGAGTTTGTAGGACGTATCCCATCGGTTGTTTCTCTTAATAATTTGGATAAAGAGGCACTCATAGAAATTCTTACAGTTCCTAAGAATGCACTTGTGAAACAATATCAACATTTATTTGAATTAGATGGTATTGAACTTGAATTTGACAAAGATGCGTTAATTGCAATTGCAGAATTAGCTATTGAAAGAGAAACTGGAGCTAGAGGACTTAGAGCTATTTTTGAAACGATGATGCGAGATATTATGTATGATGCACCTTCTATGGGAGATGCTCTTGAAAAGATTATTATTCATGAGGCTGTTATCAAAGAAGGAAAGCAACCTACTTTGGTATATAACGATAAGGTTAAACCAAAGACAAAAAGTAAAAAATCAAGTAATGAATCAGCTTAAATTCATTTTGTGATAAACGCAATTGAGACAACAGAAGTTTTGTTGTCTTAATTGCGTTTATTACATTTTTTAATAAGGGATTTAAATGATTTATTCGTATCCTTTTATTGTTTTTTGGCAATACTTGAAAAGTGTTAAAAACAAGTAGGAGGAATACGTATGTTATCAAGTATACTTATAGGGGTTCAAATATTTTTCTCATGTGTTATTGGGATGTATTTTTTGATGCAATTAAAAAACCAAAAAGCATCTAAGGTAAACATATATAAGGATTCAAGAAAAAGATGGGAGGATCTTCAAAGTTTAAGAAAAATCTCATTGACAGAGCCCTTATCTGAAAAGCTCAGACCTAAAACGGAAGAAGAGATTGTTGGTCAAGAATCTGGAGTGCAGGCCTTGAAAGTGGCGCTTTGTGGACCTAATCCGCAGCACATATTAATTTATGGGTCTCCGGGTATAGGAAAGACGGCAGCTGCAAGAATTGCACTTGGACTAGCTAAAAACTCAGCTATGACACCCTTTAAGATGGGAGCAAAATTTATAGAGATTGATGCGACCACCCTTAGATTTGATGAGAGGGGCATTGCAGATCCTTTGATGGGTTCTGTACACGATCCAATTTATCAAGGCGCAGGAGCCTATGGACAGGCAGGTGTACCACAACCCAAACCAGGAGCTGTAACCAAAGCACATGGCGGCGTTTTGTTTATAGATGAAATAGGAGAACTCCATAGTGTACAGATGAATAAATTATTAAAGGTGTTAGAAGATCGAAGGGTGTTTCTAGAGAGCTCTTATTATTCAAAGAACGATGAAAACATCCCTAGAGATATACATGATGTATTTCAAAATGGGTTGCCAGCAGATTTTAGATTGATAGGGGCCACTACAAGAAATCCTGAAGATATTCCATCTGCACTTCGTTCAAGGTGTATTGAAATCTTCTTTAAAGATTTAAGCTATGAGGATATGATGACTATAGTGGATAATGTGAGCAAAAGAGAAGGCATTGATATTGACAAAGCTGCTAAGGCACTTATTGGTCAGTATGCTTATAATGGGCGAGATGCGGTTAATATCTTACAGACAGCCTATAGTCGTGTAAGGTTACTTGGTCATAGCAATATTAAAGAAGAAGATGTAGAATGGGTGGTTCAAACAGGACGGTATTGTCCACGTCCTGTGAAAAAGGTGGACACTAGACCTTCCGTTGGTAAGGTAAATGGACTGGGCGTTATGGGTAACATGAATGGCGTTGTTTTAGGAATAGAGGCAGTTGCAAAAGAAGTTGAAAAGAAAAAAGCCCAGATCAAGGTAACTGGTATTGTAGAAGAGGAAGAGTTACACCAAAAAAGCAGTAGCTCAAAAAGAAAAAGTATGATGGCAAATTCAGTAGAAAATGTACTCACCGTATTAAAAATGAGATATAATGTAAATACTGAAGATTATTTTATACACTTAAATTTCACCTCTGGAATGCCGATTGATGGACCTTCAGCTGGAAGTGCTATTTTTTCTGTGTTGTATTCGGCAATATTCAATAAAAGTATTTCAGGAGAAGTAGCTATGACAGGAGAGGTATCTATTAATGGGAAGATCTATCCAGTAGGTGGCGTACATGAGAAATTATTGGCTGCAAAAGAAGCAGGTATAAAAAAGGTGTTTATTCCAAGAGAGAATCAGCAAAAAATCTTTAATTTAATAGATATTGAGGTTGTCTGTGTAGAGGACGTCGAAGAAATTGTTCAGCATTTATTTGGTGATAGTGAAGCCATTAAAAAGGCAAATACAATACTACATGCATAGAGAATTAACAAATTTGAAGGAGGATATATGAAGAAAGAAATGAATGGTGTACCGGTACTTCCCTTAAGGGGAGTAACCATTTTTCCCGAGATGATTATGTATTTTGATATAGGAAGAGAAAAATCATTAAAGGCTATTGAAGAAGCTATGAAAACAAACGATATGGTTCTAGCTGTAGCCCAACGAAGTGCAGATGTAGATGAACCAACTAAGGAGGACTTATATGAAGTAGGTACCCTTGTTGAAATCAAGCAAATGACTAAAGTTGATGAGTATCAGTATAAGGTTTTAGTTAAAGGAACCAATAGAGCCAAAGTATTATTTATAGAAGAGCAAGAGTATATGATGGCTGATGTGGAAGTGATTAAGGAAAAGATGCCACAGCAGGACCTTGAGTCAGAAGCACTTATCCGAACAATAGGTGAGTTGTTTGAAAAATATTCAAAACTTAATGTAAGGATTACAAATGAGGTGCTTTATGGCATTTTAAGCATGACAAATAGTCTAGAAATGATGGATATTATAGTTGGACACATTATATTGGATGTAGAAAAGAAGCAAGCTATTTTAGAATGTCTAGATATTAAGGAACGTATGTATAAAATAGTTGCAGCCTTGGAGTCAGAGATAGATATTTTATCCATGCAAAAGGACATTTATGCTAAGGTAAAAAAGAATATTGATCAATCGCAAAAAGAATATTTTCTAAGAGAACAAATGAAAATCATACAGGAGCAGTTGGGTGATAAAGATGGTGTCCAGGCTGATATTGATACCTATCATGAAAAAATGCAAAAATTGTCCTTAAGTGATGAGGTAAAAGAGAAGATTGAAAAGGAAATAAAAAAGCTTAAAAATATGCCTGCAAGTTCTCCTGATAATGGGAATATTCGTACCTATATCGAAACAGTATTAGACTTGCCTTGGGGAATCTATACTAAAGAAAATTTAGATCTAAAAAAGGCAAGTGGGATTTTGAATAAAGAACATTATGGCCTTAAGGACATCAAGGAAAGAGTTTTAGAATATCTTGCAGTAAGAAGTTTGTCTACAAGCGCAAAAGCACCTATACTTTGTTTAGTAGGACCACCTGGTGTTGGAAAGACCTCTATTGCTAAAGCAATATCTGAGGCACTAGGACGAAATTATGTACGTATATCTCTTGGTGGTGTAAGAGATGAAGCAGAGATTAGGGGACATCGCCGAACTTATGTAGGTGCCATTGCGGGTCGATTTGTCTATGGACTCACTGAAGCGAAGTCGATGAATCCACTTATCCTTTTAGATGAAATAGATAAAATGGCTGGTGATTTTAAAGGCGATCCAGCAGCAGCTTTATTA
>JAEXBC010000418.1 GCA_023457875.1 Bacillota bacterium
ACGCCTCTTCATTCTTAACCATGCGTTATGCCGTACCAGAAGGGTATGTATCCTTGGGCTCATTTACAGGTACATTATTAATAGAAGATGTGCTTAGATTGTACAAATTCGTATTAAATAGCTTAGAAGAGTGTGAAGACTGGTACTTAAGAGGAGAGTCATTTTGTCTTAATTTTGAGTATATTTTTATTAGTCCGCAATATGATAAGTTACTATTTATATATATTCCAAGTGAAGAAGCATCTATGAATATGCAAAGCTTTAAGGATATTCTGATGTGCTTACTTGAAAAATGTAATGAAGAGAGTGGTGGCACCATTCAACTTCAGCTTTACAAGTTCTTTTATAAGCCACAATTTTCAATGGAAGAATTTAAGAAATTATTGCAAGGTTTTAGTATACCAACAGAGACCATAGCCTCTATTATTGCTAAGCCAACTCAAACTGTGCAAAATGATAAAGTGGAGGACGATTTAGGACCATCCCTTTATACTGGAAAATCACACAAAAAGGAAACCACAAGCACGCCGCTAATAGAAGAGCCAAAGCCGGTAGAACCAAAGCTAGTAGAAAATAGCACGAAGCCAATAGCTGAAGAAAAAGTAGAAGTTAATGTACGTTCTATTTATACGCCGCAGCCTAATAAATCTCAATTATCTCAAGAAGAAATTGAGGAAATGGTGAAGTCCATCTATAGTGCAAAGCCTCTAGATGCGGCTCCAAAATCACCTGAGCAATCAGCTCCGCAAAGTACATATAGTTCTTATGGTGATAGACGTAATACCTCAAATTCAGGGAATGCTGAAACAAGTGAAAAACCTAGAGAAGAATCTTTTTACGGAAGCAAATCAAAGGTTGAGGAAAAAGGAACTTCTAATCTAAAGGTGAAAAGCCTTTTAGATAACGTTTTCAGTACACAAACTAGTAAAAACCAATCCACAACAGTTAATGAAGTGAGAAAAGGGCCAGTACTCAAATCTATTAGCACACATACCCGCTATGATTTGCCAAAGGTGATTCCTATTCAATTTAAAGAGGATACCTTTATTATTGGTCGTGCCACGAGAACAGGAGAAGCAACAGGTGCTAACTATGAATTTGGTGCAGAGATAACTCCAATTAGTCGTATTCATGCTCAAGTGGAAAGAACTGATGATAGGTATTATTTAAAAGATTTAGGCTCTAGCAATGGAACATTTTTAAACGGTGTGAAGATAGAGGCTAATAAGGCTTATGAGGTAGAAGCAGGCGATAAGATTGCTTTTGCTATTGCCTTTTCAAAAAATAGTATTGAATATATGTTTGTAGAATAAGAAAGATGGCGTAACACGTGTTACGCCATCTTTTTTATCACTTAGATTGTACAATAAGGGTTTGAGTAGGGAGGGCAATGGTAATGTGGTATTCTTTACATAATTCGAGTATGTCTAGATTAACCTTTTCTTTAACTTGAACATAGGAGGAGTAATCTGTTTTCATTATAAAGTAGGAAATTTGTATACTTAGTGCATAGTCATCAATATGCTCAAAATGGACAAGAATACTTTCCGGATCGATATCGCCGTAAGCTAAAAGCCGTTTTCTAATGTTTTCCGTGCACTGGGTGATTTGTGTAGAGCTAGTGTTATAAGCAAGTTTCAAATTGAATTTGACACGTCGTTTGGTCATATGGCTCCAGTTAATCACATTAGCATTACCTACGGTTGTATTGGGAATAATCATCAGCCCTTGGGTAAAGGTGCGAATGCGTGTACTACGAAAACTGATATCTTCAACAATTCCCTCTGTTGTATCTATTTCAATCCAATCACCAATTATAAAAGGCTTATCTAATAAGAGAATCATACCTGAAAAGATATCAGCAATAGAGTCTTTTGCTACAATGGCCACAGCAGCACCTCCAATACCTACTCCTGTGATAATGCCAGAGAGATTAGGAATGAGGGTAATGAGCATCAGTGATATACCAAGAATAACCGTAATAAAGCGAATCATTCGGGCAATATAGCGTACAAATAAAGTATTATCAACAAGAGAAAGTTGCATATTGAACTGATTAAACAGCTGCTCATAAATATGTTCTAAATGATAAATAATCCAAGTAAGAATCCCTATAAATATAACGCCATAATACTTGTTAAGCGTATTGATTGAAAGAAAGTGAATCGGTATATTCACTGAACCAAGGGTAAATATTTTAGTAGCAGTATCGCTAAAATATACAACTGGTGATATAGCTAAGGCTAAGTAAATGCCAAAAAATAAAAACAGGTAGTTAAGGGGTTTTTGTAATCTAACAAATGATGCTGTATCAAGCTTCACTTTCTTGAACCGTATTTTAGAAATAAAATGGATTGCAAGACGACATAATAGCCGTTTAGCTATCAAAAAAGCAAATAGAACCAGAAGAGATGAAGTAAGTTGAATAAAAAAAGGATGATTATCCGTAATAGTTAATGAATTCATATTATAACCTTTCCTCTAATATTGATACTTATTTTACATTCATTATTATACAGGCATAGCTTATCAAATAAAAGGTATTTGTAGTCAAAATCTTATATCATATGGTATAATATAGAAAGTTAAAGCAAATAGTATATAGGAAAATAATGAAAGAAAAGGCGTGTTAGATGAAAATATCTAAGAGACTATGGGTTGACAAGGGCGTGAAATGGAATAGGTTCATTAGGTGGCAGGTTGAAAAACAACATTGTTATAAAGCTAGGGCATATTTTATATGTACATCACCTCATGTGAGTTGGTTATTTGAAATTGTTGAAGCCAAACAGCTTTCTGCTCACTATAAGGATTGCTACGTCATAGGTATTATGCCTACTAAGGCAAAGGCACTACTTTATGTGAAAGAGCTCATCGATGCTATTTATAATACTAAAACCTTAGAGTACGAACATTTAAACACATAAAGGAGAGGTGCATAATGGAGATTATATGGTTAATAATAAAGATAATCCTATATGTATTTCTTGGGGGCTTAGGTCTTTTTTTATGTGTGTTAGCACTTATATTACTTACACCTATTTATTATGAAGCCTATTTAGAAAAGTATGATGGGTTGAATTATCACTTTAAAATACGTACTTTAAGGTGGATTTATGCATACATTTCGTTAGAAGATGGAAGAAGAGATTGCCAAGTGAAAGCTTTTGGAAGGGCATTTTTCAAAAAAAAGGCTGGATGTAATGATGTGCAGCAAGAACCTCTGACATCAGAGGTAAGTAAGGTAACAGACGAAGAACCCCAAATAACATCCAAAAAGTATGTACAAGCTGATAAATCGCAACCATCGGTTACAGAAATGGTTTTTAATCCGTTTTTTTTACCGGCCATAAAACAATTTTTTTCATCGGGTAAACGGCTGATAAAATATTTAGCCCCTAAAGAATGGTCATTTGAATTAATTTTGGGAAAAGAGGATCATGCAGATACTGGTGAGCTGATAGCAAAACTCAGTTTATTTTATCCGTTATATTGTCAACACGGTATGATTAGTGGCAACTATGAAAAAAAAGGTGTATGGGGTGGTTTTTTAGTAGAAGGGAAGTTTCGCTTATGGGGTGTTTTAAAATGTATACTTATTTTTTTATGCCATAAGGCTATCAGACAATATTTGAAATGGATTTTAGAACTTAGGAGGGAAGAGAAAGATGGAGAATAATGTAGAACGCGAATTAAATGGATTGATGCAAAAATTAGAAGGGTTTATGACAACAAAGACAGTAGTAGGTGAGCCAATACACATTGAGAATACCATTCTTGTACCACTCATTGATGTCAGCTTTGCTGCAGCCACAGGTTCCAAGGCAAGTAATAAATTTACCGAACGCAGAAAAGAGAGAGAGAAAAAGGTAGAGGGTGGAACTGGTGCAGGAGCAGGAGGTTTGGGGGCTAAAGTTACGCCTAGTGCAATCTTAGTGATTCAAAATGGAACAACCCAGCTTATTAATGTAAGGAATCAAGACAGCACCACTAAACTGATTGATATGATTCCAGGATTAGTGGCTAAGGTACCAGAATGGTTTGGGAAGCTTTCTGGAAGCGATTCTTCCAAAGAAAGCAATAAAAAATCTGATGATTACCATGAACTAGAACATGAATAAATCTATAGTTAGACGAGTAAAAAGAAGACACCCTATATAGAGCGTCTTCTTTTTTATTATACATTAAACCTAAATACAATAATGTCACCATCTTGTACAACGTATTCTTTGCCCTCTAAGCGTACAAGTCCTTTTTCTTTGGCGGCAACATATGAACCACAAGCTATTAAATCATCATAGTTAACGATTTCAGCTCTAATAAAGCCTCTTTCGAAGTCAGTGTGTATTTTTCCAGCAGCACGAGGTGCTTTTGTGCCTTTTGTAATGGTCCAAGCACGTACTTCATCTGGTCCTGCAGTGAGATAACTAATTAAGCCAAGGAGGCTATAGCTTGCAGCCACAAGTCGGTCAAAACCTGTAGAATTTAATCCTAAGTCTTCAAGAAAGGCTGCTTTTTCTTGTTCTTCTAATTCAGATA
>JAEXBC010000419.1 GCA_023457875.1 Bacillota bacterium
ACTCTAAGGTTTCTACTAAAAAGGGATCTTCTCTAAAGCCAAGAACTGCAATTTTCTCACCTGGTATATTTTTAGCCAGCTCTACTAAAGGAGGCACACCAATTCCTCCACCTACCAAAACAGAGCATTTCGCCTCTTTTACCTGATACCCACTTCCCAGGGGCGAACTAATCTGAATGGTATCGCCTGTTTTAAGCTTAGAAAATTCTTTTGTACCTTCTCCTACCACCCCATAAACCAAGGTAATCGTAGTCGCACCTATTTCACAAATACTAATCGGTCTAGGTAAGAGTGTGCTTTTTGCTTTAGGGTAAAGATTCACAAATTGTCCGCACTTTGCATTTTCTGCTACCTCTTTAGCTTCTATTATCATTTTGTAAATCATAGGGGCAATTTCACCTTGCCCTATGATTTTACCTTCAACAACCTTTTTACTCATTTGCGTGCACTCCCATATCATAGATATCTGTTTGCTCGATTGTCATCTGTTTCTCTACAATATCTGCCATAGCTCTTACAGTGTCTAATGAGGTCAAAATTTGAATTGAAGACTCAATAGCTAATCGTCTCATTCTAAAGCCGTCTCTCTTAGAGTCATTTCCTTTAGTTGGTGTATTAACCACAAGGTCGATTTCACCATTTCTAAAGAGGCTAAAAATCTCATCCTCCTCATTAACAAACTTACTGCCATCTGTTTTAGTAAGCTTCTCTACAACCCTTGCGGCAATACCATTTTCTTCAAGCTTCTTAGCTGTACCTTCGGTTGCCACAAATTTATATCCTAGTTTTTCAAAGCGTTTGGCAATGCCTATAAATTCATCTTGGTCATATTTTTGAACGGTTGCAAAGATGGTTCCTCCCTGCATTGGCAAGCTCTTTCCAGCTGCAATAAACCCTTTATAAAGTGCTTCTTCTACTGTTTTACCAACGCCTAGTACTTCTCCTGTGGATTTCATCTCTGGTCCAAGGCTAACCTCTACCCTTGGTAGTTTTTCTGTTGAGAAAACAGGTACCTTAATGGCATAAAAGTCTTTTTTCTCTGGATAAAGTCCTGTGCCATAACCAAGTTCACTGATTTTCTTACCTAGCATTGCTTCTACTGCAAGGTCGATAATTGGTACCCCTGTTACCTTAGAGATATAAGGTACCGTACGGCTTGAACGTGGGTTTACCTCAATGATATACAAGTCATTTTTGTATTCAATATATTGAATATTAATCATACCTAGTACCTTCAGTTCTTTGGCAAGCATCTTGGTACAGGTAATAATCTTTTCCTTAATATGCTCAGGAATGTTCACACTTGGATAAAGGGTTGTACTGTCTCCTGAGTGAATACCTGCTCTTTCTAAGTGTTCCATAATACCAGGAATGAGGATATCTTCTCCGTCTGAAAGGGCATCTACTTCAATTTCACGCCCCATTAAGTAGCGGTCAATGAGTACTGGATTTTCTGGGTCACGCTCAAAAGCATTCACTAGGTATCTTTCTAATTGATGGGCTTCATAGGTAATTTCCATCCCTTGCCCACCTAATACATAGGAAGGACGTACAAGAACTGGATACTCAAGCTCCTCGGCAACACTTAAGCCCTCTTGTACAGACCAAATGGCTTTTCCTTTTGGACGCTTGATATGAAGCTTTTCAAGAATTTCATCAAATTTCTCACGGTCCTCTGCCTCATCCATGTGTTTTGGATGTGTACCTAACACTGGAATATTCATTTTGTCACAGAACTTAGCTAGCTTGATGGCTGTTTGTCCACCAAATTGAAGGATCACACCCATTGGTTTTTCTTTTAAATAGATATGATAGAAATCTTCATCTGTAAGTGGCTCAAAATAAAGCTTATCAGAAGTATTAAAGTCTGTACTTACCGTTTCAGGATTGTTATTGACAATGATGGTCTCGATGCCCCTTTTCTTAAGTGCCATAATGGCGTGAACAGAGCAATAATCAAACTCAATACCTTGACCAATACGGATTGGACCAGAACCAATAACCATTACCTTTTGCTTATCAGATACTTCAACTTCATCCACCTCATCATAGGTAGAGTAGTAGTAAGGTGATTCTGCCTCAAACTCGCCACCACAGGTATCAACCATTTTATAAACAGGAACAATGTTCCACTTAAAGCGTAGCTCACGAATATCATCTTCAGATACACCAATTAAATCGGCAATCGCCTTATCAGAAAAGCCTCTTCTTTTTAGCTTCTTAAGATATTTTGGTGTTAACTCGTCAAATTCCATATCTGAAAGCAGTTCTTCTTGCTCCACAATCCATCTAAATTTCTCAACGAAGAAAATATCCATTCCTGTAATCTTGCAAACTTGTTCTTGGCGATAGTGACGACGAAGCATCTCTGCAAGGGCAAAAATTCTTTCATCGTCAGCTGTCACAACCTTTTCCTTAAGTTCATCAAGACTACAGCTTTCTAATTTCTTATGTTTAAAACTAAACTTTCCTATTTCCAACGAACGAAGTCCTTTTAAGAAGGCACTTTCAAAGTTGTTACCAATTGACATAATTTCACCAGTAGCCATCATTTTAGTTCCTAGTGTACGTCTTGCCGTATAGAACTTATCAAATGGCCACTTAGGTATTTTACATACCACGTAGTCGAGGGTTGGTTCAAAACAAGCATAGGTTTTGCCTGTTACAGCATTTTTAATTTCATCAAGACCATAACCAAGGGCAATTTTAGCTGATACTCTAGCAATAGGATAACCTGTTGCTTTAGATGCTAGTGCCGAAGAACGACTTACACGAGGGTTAATCTCGATAACTGCATACTCAAAGCTATCTGGGTGGAGCGCAAGCTGTACATTAC